>JAHFHR010000039.1 GCA_023246815.1 bacterium
AGACGGTGAAGACTTGACCAAGCAGTTGAAGATGTACAAGGAGTTTCTTGAGGCATCAAAGGTGGTCAGTAAGATGATTGGTAAAAAACAGTTTGCTTTTTCCCGTCAAAAATTAGCGGTTCAACTGGAGGCTTCATTTCTGCCCCCGCCAGGATTGACTGTCGGTGAGTTGGCAAAAACATTTGCTGAGGTGATCAGGCGGCTTGATCCGTATGTCAATCTACCCAGCGAGGTTATTAAAAAGAGTATTAATATTCAGGAAAAAATCGCCAGTATTCGTGAGCGTATTTTTCGTGAAGTCACTACCAATTTTTCTGAAATACTAAAAGATGCCAAAGATAAGACGGAAATCATCGTCAGTTTTTTGGCATTACTTGAGCTGATTAAGCAGCGTAGTGTAGTAGCGCGGCAGTCCGGTTCATTTAATGACATCACTATTGAACGCATTGAAACGGCATGAAGCAGCACAATGCGCACATCCTAGAGGGTAGTTTAACGAGGGGAGTGATCACGTTATCAACCCCTGTTATTTTTGCGATGTTTTTTCAGTCATTACTCAACATCGTTGATACGTTTTGGGTAGGTAAGCTTGGTGCCACTGCCGTTGCTGCGTTATCAATGTCGTGGCCGGTAGTGTTTATTACCATTGCGTTAGCCGCTGGTATCTCTACCGGAGCTACGGCGCTGGTGGCTCGGTTTGTCGGCGGTAAAGATATTAGTAAGGCCGGCCAGGCGACACAAAGTGCCATGGTGTTATCTTTAGGAGCTTCCTTGCTGCTCACTGGGGTTGGGTTCGTGTTTGCACCACAGCTTTTTACTTTTTTAGGAGCGTCAGGTGAGATGTATCAGCAAGCATTGGCGTACACTAATATCATTTTTTATGGCACTGTGTTTATGATACTGTTATTCACCCTCGGCGCAGTACTGCGTGGTGAAGGAGACACTACAACGCCCATGAAAATCGGCATTGCCATGAATATTGTCAATATCGTTATTGATCCATTTTTTATTTTTACACTTGGTTGGGGCGTTGCCGGCGCGGCCATCGGTACGGTCATTGCCAATATTTTTGGTTTTGGTATGTATCTCGCTTATTTTTGGCGAGGCCGATCGATTGTCCCCTTAATTGTCAGACATTTTGTCACCACTAGCGAGATGGTCAAAGAAATCCTTTTTATTGGAGTGCCAGCATCACTACGTAATGTTTCTAACGCCATTGGCGTGTTCTTTACCATTAAAATTATTTCATCATATGGTACGGCGGCAGTGGCGGCTTATGGCATTGCTTTTCGGGTGGAAAGTTTCGGTGTGTTACCGGTGGTGGCGATTGCATTATCAGCAGTGACCATGGTCGGTCAAAATCTTGGCGCGGCACAATTGCGTCGAGCCAAAGCCAGCGGCTGGGTGAGCGTGATGTTGGGCACTACGATCATGGCGGTATTTGGTTTTTTACTTTTTATTAATGCTTCGTCAGTGGTCGCTATTTTCAATAATGAATCTGAAGTGGTGCGCATTGGTACGGAAGTGCTCAAGATTAAAGCGCCATTTTTTTTATTCTCAGCGGTGATTCTGATTTTGTCTTCAGCGTTTCAGGCATTTGGTAAGTCCCACTATTCGTTGGTGATCACCGTCCTGCGCGTGATACTGATGATTGGCTTGGCGTATCTCTTTAATAGCATCTGGGGGTTGTCCGGGGTGTGGTGGGCGATTACAGTATCCGGATTAATTTTTGCAGTGGCCAGTATGTTTTGGTATCATCGTTATCAACCCCAGTCTATTCAACCACGGACTGGAAGTGATACCTAATTTCTGGTATAATTTTTTTGTATTTTACTGTATGTCAAAACTTGAATCTCAAATAGAAAGTCTTTTATTTATCAGCAATCAGCCATTTTCGGTCCGACAGTTGATGAATGCAACCAAAGCCGACAAAAAGGACGTTGAGCAGGCATTGGAGGCGCTGATCAAGCGGTATGATGAGGCTGTGGCAGGCATTAGCTTACTGCGCGTTGAAGATAAATACCAACTGGCCACCGCTGCGGGCAACGCTCAGCTGGTGCAGGACTATATTAAAGAAGAATTTACCGGCGAACTGACGCGGGCCGCACTTGAGACGTTGACTATTGTGGCCTACCGCGGCCCGATTGTGCGAGCCGAGCTTGAGCAGATTCGGGGAGTGAACTGCGCCGTCATCTTACGCAATTTACAGATTCGCGGACTGGTTGATGCTCATGATGATAAGAAAAAAATGCAAACCAGCTACACGATCAGCCTTGATTTTTTGCGCTATCTTGGCATTGCCGCTACCAGTGACCTGCCTGATTATGAACGGTTAAATACTGCCACTAGCATTGAAAAAGTACTTCATCCTGAAATGCGCACCCCAACCGAAGAAAAGTCAGTATGATGAACTTGCTCGTCAGTATTATGATTGCGGGGGTGTTGTTTCCGTCAGGCGTGCCGTATTTGCAGGCGCTTGGTGGTGAACACACAGACACTCCGTCTGTCGCGGTGACTGCGCCGAGGCGCGTACCAGGTTCGAGTCTCGGATTAGGTACTACCGCTGACGCGATAGTAGTGGTTGATGATGCCAGTGGCGCTATTCTGTACAACGAACATTATTTAAAATCACTGCCGATCGCCAGTATCACTAAGTTGCTCACCGCGTTGGTGGTGCTTGACACTCAGCCTGATTGGGATGCGCTTGTAGAAATTACCGCTGAAGATCAACGAGCAGGTAACCAAGTGTACCTATTGCCAGGCGAACAAGTGAGTCGTCGCGATTTGTTTAATGTAGCACTGGTGGGATCTGCCAATGAAGCAGCCGCAGCGCTGGCGCGTACCAGCGGTATTGAAAATTTTGTCCAAGCGATGAATGATAAGGCGCGCAGTCTTGGAATGGTGAGTGCTCATTTCACCGAACCAACCGGACTTGATCCGGCCAATGTCGCAGCTGCTCATGATCTTTCCAAATTAGCACAAGCAGCATTTGGCGCCGCTGAAATTGCTGAGGCTGCCACCACGAGCCGTTACACCTTTACTATTACCACTACTGGCCGACAGCGAACCGTTCAGAATACCAACGCGCTTTTAGATAGCTTTCTCAACAGTGGTGACTATGCTATTACGGGTGCTAAAACCGGATCTTTAGATGAAGCAGGGTACTGTTTGGTACTGCAGCTGCAGAAAAAAGACGGTCCAGCCATTACCGTTGTACTGTTAGGGTCAGACAGTCAAGAGGCACGTTGGCAGGAAGCTAAGGGCATTGTTGATTGGGTGTTTGAAAACTATCAGTGGCTGGAATAACGTATGGATCTTGTTTCACGGTTTAGTTTTTTACCACCTGAAATCGCGACCATGATACTGGCGATGATTCCGTTGACGGAATTGCAGGGTTCAATTCCGGTGGCACTGACCGTGTACCAACTTGATCCACTAGCCGCCTATTTTTTTTCAATCATTGGCAACTTGATCCCGGCGGTTATCATTCTCTGGTTACTCGGTCCCATCTCAGGTTGGCTGATTAAACATTCTTCGTGGGCCGAGTCATTCTTTAGCTGGTTGTTTGCCCACACTCGTCATCGGTTCACCGGTAAATATGAACGTTGGGGGGCACTTGGCCTAATCTTATTTGTGGCATTACCGGGTCCACTAACGGGTGTGTGGACCGGTTCAGTAGCGGCCTTTTTATTTGGTATTCAGAAAGTGAAGGCACTACTACTGATCGCGCTCGGTATCATGATTACTGGTTTAATTATCCTCCTGGCGACATTGGGTGTTATTTCATTTTTTTAATTTAAATTGTATGGACAAAAAACCAATTATTATCGGCAATTGGAAAATGAAGCTCGGCATTGCTGAGAGTCTTGAGTTAGCTAAGCAGTTGAAACATATTCCTGCTAAAAATGTTGACGTAGTGGTCTGCCCCTCATTTGTTAGTCTGTCTGGCGTCATTGATACGTTACGACACAGCAGTATCAGTGTTGGTGCGCAGGACTGTTTTTGGGAATCAGAGGGCGCATTTACTGGTGAAACCTCGGCCGCGTATCTGCGTGAAATCGGCGCGTCATATGTTATTCTTGGGCACTCTGAGCGACGAAAGTATTTAGGAGAGACCGATGAGATGGTACATAAAAAAATAAAAATGGCGCTGACTGCCGGCCTGACGCCGATTGTCTGTGTTGGTGAAACCTTTGAACAACGACAGGAAGGATCCAAGGATTACGTGCTGATTCAGCAGACCGTCAAAGCTCTTGAAGGTGTGCCCCTTGGAGCTGACCAGCGTGTCTTTATTGCGTATGAGCCGGTATGGGTGATTGGATCGGGGCAGGCGATTGACCCAGCCGAAGCGGCGGCGACGCACCAAGTTATTCGTCAGAGCCTGTTTGACATCTTTCCGTCAAGCGTGGTAAAAAGTAGTTTTTCCATTATCTACGGCGGTAGCGTTGACGCCAACACCGTCAATGATTTTACCAGCTTAGAAAATACCGATGGCGTGCTCGTTGGTGGAGCCAGTTTAACTGCAGACAGTTTCCGAGATATTATTCAGAAAGCGTAATAGAACATCCTACTATGATATTCTACATCATCCCCGGCGTTACTCTTCTTGCAAGTGTTATTGGGCTGGCGGCGTTGGTGTTGCGGAAATTTACCCAGCTGGCATCAATTAATGTTGAATCAATCGCTGGCGAACAAAATGCTAAAGCGCGCAACAAAATTTTACTCGAACGTCTGATGCGGAAAGCAGCTGCGGCTCGACGGTTGGCCCATGGCCATCTCAAGCCCATTGGCATGATGATTAAAGACCGCGCCCAACGGGTTTACGAGCGCGCCCGAGAAATCGAAAAGGAAACACTTAAAAAAGCACAGCCGCTTAAAAAAATTGATCTCAATCAGGAGATTCGTGATAAGCTCAGTGAAGTTGAGCGCCTCGTCAGCATTCAGGAATACCAGCAAGCTGAAGATGTAGCTATCTCAGTTGTCGTCATTGATAGTGAAAATCTAGATGCCTATGAGCATCTGGTTGATATCTACGTTGCAGAAAAGGAGTACAAAAAAGCCCGCGAGACCGCTCGATTTCTTTTGAAGTTGTTACAAAAGGCAAAAAAAACTAAGCTCATAACCTACAGTGATCACCGCTTGGCAAATTGTTACGCCAATCTTGGCATGGTATATGATGCGGAAAACCGCAAAGATTATGCATTGATTAATATTAAGAAGGCGGTTGAGTTGCAGCCAAATAATCCTCGGTTTCTTGACTTTTTGTTGAAAATCAGTATAATGCTTAAGGATAAAAGTCTCGCTTTTGAGACTTTTAATAGTTTGAAAGAAAGCGATCCTGATAATCAGAAGTTACCTGACTTGGAGCAGCAAATCTATAGTATTGATACTTCAGTATAAACTTGCCCTACGAAGCTTTAGCGTAGTACGGGCCGAGATACCTGCCTGCCGGCAGGCAGGGCTCCCACCTACGTTATCAGTCAACTATTAAAGACTCGTTGTCAATTTATGCCGAGATAGCTCAGCTGGTAGAGCGCCTCCATGGTAAGGAGGAGGTCCCGGGTTCGAACCCCGGTCTTGGCTCCACGGGTCGGTACTCAAGCGGTCAACGAGGGCTGACTGTAAATCAGCTGGCTTTACGCCTACGGGGGTTCGAGTCCCTCCCGGCCCACCATTGCAGTACTAATTTCTAGGTACGGCAATAACCAAAACATATATTTACAGTACATTCCGCCAGGGTAGCTCAGCTGGTAGAGCAGTAGTTTTGTAAACTATTGGTCGCAGGTTCGAATCCTGTCCCTGGCTCCACTACAGAGCCGTTAACCTTTGACAATTAACCGTTAACCCTGAGGTGTGGTGTTAATTGTTAGTTGTTAAAAGTTAATTGTTAAAAGTATGTCGCAGGACAACATGATTAAAATGGAGTGTACGGAATGCAAGCGCGTGAACTATTTTTCGCACAAGAACAAAAAGACGTTAAAAGATCGTCTTGAGATGAAAAAATTCTGCAAGCATTGCCGAAAGCACACACTTCATAAAGAAACGAAATAGGTTGCTCGTCATTCTGAACTTGTTTCAGAATCTCACTAGTGAGATCCCGGATCAAGTCCGGGATGACTGGTATATAGGGGTGTAGTTCAGTCCCCGACATTCGTCGGGGCAGGGTCCGAATGCGGGTCTCACCCGTCAGTCGAGACTGACGGGTGTCTCCAAAACTTTATTTAAATATGTACTACGTTTACATTTTGAAAATTACCGGCGTGAAAGGAAAGAACTTTTATATTGGGTATACATCCGATTTAAAAAAGAGGTTACAGCAGCATATTGTCGGTAGAGTTAAGACTACTAATGGTAGAAATCCAAAGTTAATTTATTATGAAGCATTTGAAGATAAGTATTTAGCTTTAAAAAGAGAAAAGGGTATTAAATCAAGTGGGTCAGTCTACGCTTCATTGATTAAGAGACTCGGCCTAAAATAAACATAGGGGTGTAGTTCAGTGGTAGAATGCGGGTCTCCAAAACCTGAGACGTGGGTTCGATTCCCTCCACCCCTGCCAGACAATTTAGCGTTTGTTTAAGCTAGTTTTTTGTACAGGGTATCGGTGGAATCAGAACTGTGGTATAATTAAATATATAATTATTAACATTATAAAAAATTATGAAAAAACCCGTTAAGCTATCTTTAG
>JAHFHR010000040.1 GCA_023246815.1 bacterium
GCCAAATTATATGGTACAGGCTACGGCATTTCCTAATGATGCTGATATATCATATCAATGGTACCTCAACGCAATCAACATCAGACCGGCATGGTCCAAAGAATTGTTGATACGTGAGGCTGAAAAAATTACCCGCACTGCTACCATTGCGATCATCGACACCGGCGTTGACTTGGATCATCCTGATTTGATCTCAAAAATATGGAGCAACACTGGTGAAGTAGCAAATAATAATATCGATGACGATCATAATTCATTCATTGACGATGTGCAAGGGTGGGATTTTGTGGATAACGATCGTGACGCCAATCCGTTTATTGGAGCGAGTTTTGATGCTAGCGCGGTGAAGCACGGCACTATCGTGGCAGGGATTGCCGCAGCGACCAATAATAACACTCAGGGTATTGCCGGCGTAGGTTGGTTTGCTCGTATCATGCCACTTCGTGTGCTTGATAGCAACGGCGCTGGTGATGTGTTTGCAGTAGTGCGCGCGATTGATTATGCGGTTACTAATGGTGCTGATGTCATTAACATGAGCTTTGTGGGTAGTGGTTTTTCTCAGAGTCTATTTGAAGCGATTCGTCGAGCGTACGATAATGACATTGTCGTAGTGGCCGCGGCTGGTAATACTGATCCAGCCGTTAATGGCATCAATCTTAATGTTGAAAAGGCATATCCAGTTTGTTATGACGGTTCGTCAGAGCAGAACATGGTGATTGGTGTAGCGTCAGTAGGTCAAAATTTTGCCAAGTCAGCGTTTTCTAATTTTGGTGAGTGTATTGATGTGACTGCGCCGGGGGAGGGTATCTGGTCAACCCAAGTTTTTGCAACCGGACTCGATGGTTTTAGTAAGTACTACGATGGTTTTTGGTCTGGTACTTCACTGGCCGCGCCGCAGGTGAGTGGTACTGCAGCAATGTTGCGGGCGTTGCGCCCTGGGTTTAGCGCTTCGGAGATTCAAGATTTTATTATCGCCAGTGCTAAAAATATTGATGTCTATAATCCGACGCTTACTGGTCAACTCGGCTCAGGCATGTTGGACACTCTACAAGCACTTGAGTTTACACTTGATTCTCGTGTACCGCAGACTCAGGACGGACAAAATAATTATGTAGTGGCTAGTCTAGGGTATGGGGCTTTCCCACAAATTAAGGTGCTCAAGACGGACGGTAGCGTTTTTAAGGAATTTTTTGCGTATAGCCCTAATTTTACCGGACCAATTAACGTTGCTACTGGTGATATTAACAGTGATGGTAAAGCCGAAATCGTCACTGGTGCTGGTGTTGGCGGCGGTCCGCATGTGCGGGTATTCAACATTGAAGGACAGGTGATGTTCCAATTTTTTGCTTACGAGACTTCATCACGCGGTGGCGTGGCGGTGGCGGTGGCAGATGTCACCGGCACGAGTGATGAAGAAATTATTACTGGCGCGGGAAAAGGGCAGAAGCCGGTTGTTAAGGTTTTTGATCGTACTGGTAAAGAGTTGTACAGTTTTTTGGCGTACGCGGAAGGCTTTACCGGTGGTGTAAAAGTTGCCGCGGGTGATTTTGACCATGATGGCAAAGCTGAGATCGTCACTGGGGCTGGTGCTGGCGGCGGACCACACGTGCGGGTGTTTAAGCCGGACGGAGCACTGGTCTCTCAGTTTTTTGCGTACAATCAAAATGTTAAGGGTGGCGTGAATATTGCGGTGGGGGACGTACATGCTGATGGGCAGGATGAAATTATCGTTAGTATTGAATCAGGTTCGGTGCCAACGGTGCGCGTCTTTAATTTCCGTGGAGCAGAATTACACAGCTTCTTTGCGTATGAGCCAACCATGTTATCTGGGGTACAGTTGGCCGTTGATGATGTTGATAATAATGGTGTCGCAGAGATTATTACTGGGCCGGGACGAGGGGGGTCACCACTGACCAAAATTTTTGATCGTTTTGGTGTACTTAAGTACGAATTTTTTGCTCACGGCCGAACTACGCACACCGGTGTGCAGCCGGCCGTGTTGCGCTACTAATAAAGATTGATTCTGTATTGTGTATATTATAGAACAAAGTATTACTTACCTCCGCCGATTTCCGTTACTGAAAGAATTTGTTAAATTTGCAATTATTGGTACCACTTCATCGGTGATTAATTTTATCATCTACTATTCAGTGACCGCCATTTGGGAGGTATGGTATGTCTACTCCTCAATCTGGTCGTTTGTACTGTCAGCGGTATTTAATTTCACCATGAACAAGGTTTGGACCTTTCGTAATCATCACTTTGGGATTGATGAAATAACGCGCCAGATTAGTCGCTATCTGTTGGTGATGCTGGTGGGACTCGGCGTTAATACTGGTATTATTTATGGTGTTACTGAGGGTTTGGGCGTTGATTGGCGGTTATCATGGGTGGTAGCGACCGGCATTGTGGCTAGTTGGAACTTTATCCTTAATCGGTATTGGACATTTCGTCATCAGCGCTAGTTTTTATTGGCCTTTGTCCATTCGTTTTATTTTAGGTATACTATACGTACACATCTATGGCTACTAAAGCAATTTTTGAAAAGAAAAATATCTTAGTCACTGGTGGCGCGGGGTTTATCGGTTCACACCTCTGTGATGAGCTGGTCAAAAAAAATAAAGTGATTTGTATTGATAACTTTATTTCTGGCGATGAGGCAAATATTGATCACTTACTACAGCATCCGGATTTTCAGTTTATTAAGCATGACATCGTTGAACCGATTGCACTTGAAACGCTGCCTGAGCTTGAAAAGTTTCGCGTACAGTTTCAAGGAATTCAGGAGATTTACCACCTCGCGTCACCGACATTACCCAAGGGATTTGAGCAGACCATTATGCAGACTGCGCTTACTAACTCAGTCGGTACGCGCAACGTGTTAGAACTTGCAGTTGGTTATAAAGCAAAATTTTTGTTGGCATCATCCTCGGTGGTGTATGGTCCACGCACGGCAGAGCGGATATACTTTAGTGAAGACTATGTCGGCCGGGTTGACCAGTTAAGTCCTCGTTCATCATATGATGAAGGTAAACGTTTTTCTGAAACGCTCACCGCTACCTATGCCCAGGTTCACGGTCTTGATACCTGCATCGCGCGCATCTTTCGCACTTATGGTCCCCGCATGAAAATTGACAGCGGTCAGATGATCCCCGACTTTATCTTTAATGCCCTTGAAGGAAAGCCCTTGGAAGTCTTTGGCGATGCCAGCTTTTCATCTTCATTTTGTCATGTGTCTGATATCGTCAATGGCCTAATGAAACTGATGAAACATGGTGAAACCAAACCGGTCAACCTTGGCTCAGATCTTGAGTATAAAGTTATTGACGTGGCCAAAAAAGTGATTGAGCTGACTGGGTCAACCTCAGAAATTGTATTTCAAAAACCACTGTTATTTATGACGCCATTGGGACTGCCTGAGATTACCGTCGCCAAAGAGCGTTTTGGGTGGTTTCCCATTGTGTTACTGGAGGATGGTCTTCAGGGGGTCATTGATTATGTCCGGGCGCATAAATCAATTATTAGTTCGACCAGTAAGCGGCAGGTAGACTTATGAAAATCGTGGTAGTGATTCCGGCCTACAACGAGGCCTCCGTGATTGCTTCGGTGATAGCGCCGGTTGTACAGCAGGGGTATGAGGTAGTGGTGGTTGATGACGGTTCCAAAGACGCTACCGCCACGATTGCTCAACAGGCTGGTGCATTGGTGGTGCGCCATTTTTTAAATCGTGGACAAGGTGCGGCGCTACAGACCGGTATCACTTATGCGGTGCACCACGATGCGGACTGTATCGTCACCTTTGATGCTGATGGCCAACATCACGCCGATGAAATCGATCAGCTGGTGCAGCCACTATTATTAGGCACGGTGGATGCGGTACTCGGCTCACGGTTCTTAAGAAAAGGTAACAGCATTCCTTGGCAGCGTCAGCTACTCTTAAAAACGGCCACGGCATTTACAAAGCTCTATACCGGACTGGGGGTTACCGATGCACACAACGGCTTTCGAGCATTGAGCCGCGTTGCTGCAAGGCAGATATTCATTGCCCGTGACGGTATGGCTCATGCCTCAGAAATTATTGAGCAGATTAGAAAATATCATCTGCGATTTATCGAAGTTGGTGTGACTATTGATTATACCTACTATTCACAACACAAAGGTCAGAAATTGACCAACTCATTCAACATTATCTGGGAACTTTTACTGGGCCGGATTACTAAAAGTTAACACCTATGAATATTATTACGGTTCTTATTTTATTGTTTGTGGCGTTTGTGCTGTGGCGGACAACCATTCGTTTTCGGCGCAATGATATTACTGGTCGTGAATTATTTATTTGGATGGTATTTTGGTTGCTGGTGGCCGCGGCCACACTGGTACCAAAACAGACGGACGTATTGGCTCAGTTGGTTGGTGTGGAGCGGGGAGCGGATTTACTGGTGTACATTTCAATCATTGTCCTATTTTTTGTACTGTTTCGGATTATCGTTAAGCTGGAAAAGATTGAGCGTGACATCACTACGGTAGTACGACATACCGCGCTTCATGAAAAGCAACAGCCTCGTGACTAAGGTTAAAATGGAGAAAAAGAAAGTTTTAATCGTTATTGTAACGTACAACGGCGCCGACTACATCGGCGACTGTTTGTCTAGCCTTGCGCTTACGACCTATTCAGAAGATGCATTTCAAGTAATGGTTATTGATAATGCATCAACAGATACAACAGTGGCATCAGTCAAAACTCACTTCCCTGACGCTGTACTACTTGAGCAAAAAGAAAATTTAGGGTTTGCTAAAGCGAATAATATTGGTATGCGCTATGGCATTGACCATGGTTTTGAGTATATCTATTTACTTAACCAAGACACGGTGGTTGAGCCGAGTTTTCTTACAGAGGCAGTAGCGCTAGCTGAGAGTAACGCCGATATCGCGGCGGTCCAGTCTAAATTGCTACTCTTTGAGGACAAGACAAAAATTAACAGCATTGGCAACGAAATTCACTATTTAGGCTTTGGTTTTGCCGGTGGGCATAAAACCGTTGACCGGCCACTTGAGCCAAAACCAATTACCTATGCTTCAGGTGCGGCAGTGCTCTTGCGTACCAGCGCGTTACAGAACGTAGGGTTGTTCAATGAAGATTTTTTTATGTACCACGAAGATACGGATTTGGGTTGGCGATTGTGGCTGGCCGGATATCGGGTGATGTTAGCACCTGCGTCGGTTGTCTACCACAAGTATCAGTTTTCGCGCAGTATTAAAAAGTTTTACTATATGGAGCGTAACCGCTATCTGACTATTTTCCAAAACTATGATTTTAAGACACTCCTTTTGATTTTGCCAGCACTAGCGCTGATGGACTGCGCCATGTTTTTCTACTCATTTTTTGCCGGCTGGTGGCATGAGAATTTGAAAGTATTTAGTTTTTTCTGTAAGCTTTCAACGTGGCAGCAGATACAAAAAACCCGGCAACAGGTGCAGGGTACGCGCAAGCGTAGTGATCGGGAAGTGGTAGAGAAATTTGTTGGACGGATTGAGTTTCAGGATCTTTCTAATCCGTTGTTAACGTATGTTGCCAATCCAGTTTTTGATTTATATTGGAGACTAGTTAAGAGATTTATTTGGTGGTAACCGATATTACCCATTGTTCATACTCTTTTGTCGCAGTAGAGTTTGATTTCTTAATGCATGGTACATCGTAGCTGTGTATTTTTTTAATTTCTGTTTTTACAGAATTCCACCGGTTGTCAGTTGTGGTAAACAGACCAGCGTACTCTTTGGCTTGGTTAATTCTGCCTTTCCACCAAAATATTGACTCAATCGGATAGAATGTTGCGCAGGCAATAAGTTTTTTCTTCAATAAAACAGAAGCGATTTTTTTCGCTTCGGTTTTATTCTTGAATGTGACGTAAATGGTGATCATGGATCTAAGATGCCGTGTCATTACTCATTCAGGATGCCATACTTAAATAGATCTCGTCGATAGTTTTGGCAAGCGCATGATCTTTGTCGGTTACTGTACTTGCTTCTGAATGGGTCGTCAGCCGGACCTCAACGTTGCTGTAGCCATGGATGAGCAGGTCGGGGTGGTGGTTGGCGGCATTAGCCGCATCTTTAATCCGATTGACAAACTCAACCGCCTGATTAAAGCCTTTGCATTTGAAATCCTTAATTAAACTACCACTTTTTTCTTCCCACATAGTAATTACATTGTAGCACAAAAAAAATCACCCCGCTGTGACAACGTTGTCCAGCGGGGATCAAACGGGGTGATTGTGGCTTAACGGATCGATCAGAGACCCGTCTGCGCTCGGTAGGCCAGCGTCGCCGCATGTTGTGCTATGGTAGTCCTGGCTTCTGATTCTTTGTTTCTCAGGATTTCCCAATGCCTTATGGCGACTTGAAGACGGTCGGCCTCGCCTAACAGTTCTGTTTCGTGGACGGAGAGACCGCACCGTCCACACTTTACCCATTGTGCCGACTCAGCACTCCCTCCTGAGTCTCGTACCAACTCTCCTCCACATGAAGGACAGTTTTTGTTAATC
>JAHFHR010000041.1 GCA_023246815.1 bacterium
AGGACCAAGAATCACTTTTTCAATGCTGTCTAAAATATCTACCATGTCAATTTTTTTCTTGTCCTGACGAGCGGCAAAAATCGCCGCTTCGTTAAGCAAATTTGATAAATCAGCACCGGTAAAACCAGGCGTGCGCTCGGCAACGCGACGGAGGTTCACGTCGTCGGCAAACGGTTTTTTACGGGAGTGTACTTTCAAAATTGCTTCACGGTCGTCAATATTTGGGGCATCAAGCATCACCCGACGATCAAAGCGACCCGGACGCAACAGCGCCACATCCAGAATATCTGGTCGATTGGTGGCGGCGATGACAATAACATTATCAGTCACATCAAAACCATCCATCTCCACCAAAATCTGGTTGAGTGTTTGCTCGCGTTCGTCATTTGAGCCACCCAGGCCAGCGCCACGCTGACGGCCAACGGCATCAAGCTCATCAATAAAGATAATCGCCGGAGCACTTTTTTTGGCTTTGCGGAAAAGGTCGCGAACGCGTGAAGCACCAACACCGACGAACATCTCCACAAATTCAGAACCGGAGATACTATAAAATGGCGCTCCAGCTTGTCCAGCGACAGCGCGTGCCAACAGTGTTTTACCGGTACCCGGAGGGCCCACCAACAAAACACCCTTAGGAATGCGAGCGCCAAGGCTGATAAACTTTTTTGGATTTTGTAAAAACTCAACCACTTCCTCAAGTTCCATCTTGGCTTCACGCGCACCGGCCACATCACGAAAGGTAATGCGATTGCGCTGATCTTGCGGCGCCACTTCACGCGCTTTGCTCTGACCGAACATCATTGCCCGTGAGTTTGAGCCCTGTACCTGACGCATCATAAAATAAATAAACCCACCAATCAGTAAAAACGGGATTAAAAATGGCAGCAAGGTCGTCAGCCAAAATTCAGCTGAAGAGTCCTGCTTGACCGCGACTTTCACAGCGGATAATTTTTCCTGATCAACGTTGAAATTACTCAACAGCTCAGACAGTGATTCGGTCGGCTCCTTGCGTACTTCAGCCACTGATCCATCCGTCATGTGCAACTCAATACGATCATTAATGACGGCAATCTCGGTCACTTCGCCATTGTTGATGCGCGACACCATGGACGTAATATCGAGATCAATTTTCTCCTGCGTCGGTCCGAGATAGACACTAAAAAGACTAGCGATGGCCAGAAAAGCGATAAAGGCAATCAATAAATTTTTACTCAGATGTTTCATACGATACTAAATTAGAAGAAATAATATCTCTCTGTCTCTCACGCTCTACCCTTCTGTCATTCCCGTCCCGTATCAAGTACGGGATAAACTCCAACGGGAATCTATAAATCATACCAGTCGAGACTAACTCTGGGTCCCCGTTGGAGTTTATCCTCGCGCAAGCGGGGACGGGGATGACAACAGCGGAGTTAGAGCCATGACAACACAAAACGGGTAGTAAATGTTAATCTAGTATACCCGTTTTGTGTACGGTGTTCAAGAATGTTAACTATTTTCCCCAGCACCTTCAGTAGCGTCGGAAGTGACTTCAGTGGTCGGCTCAACGCTGGCGGTTTCGCTCATGGCTACCGGATCAGGAATCGGGTTCTCGGCTTTTGTCGGAGCAGTAAGGGCTTTGATACTGAGGCCCAAACGGTGGTCATTTGGTTCAATGGACAGAATCTTGAAAGTCAACTTTTGGCCGGCCTTGGCAATCTCATTGACATCCTGGATCGGTTTCTCAGACAGTTCGGAAATGTGAGCCAAGCCGTGAATCTCCGGATCAAGCTCAACGAACAGCCCGAATGGGTTAACCTTGAGCACGGTACCTTCAACAGTATCACCCACTTTGTAACGTTCAGCGACGTTAGTCCATGGATCCTGTTTTAACTTTTTCATTGACAAGAAAATCTTTGAACCGTCAACATTAATAATTTCGGCCTTAACTATGTCACCGACTTTAACGATATCACTTGGGTCATCAATACGCTGCCAAGCAAGCTCGGAGATGTGAATCAAGCCTTCCAGCTTGTTGTCACCGAACTCAACGAACACGCCGAAATCAGTAACCGCGGTAACCGCGCCTTCAACGGTATCGCCGACTTTGTAACTGGCGATAACGTCTTTTTGGTGTTCTTCCCAAGCCGCTTTTTCAGAAACAATCAATTTTTCATCAACTTTTTCAGCATCAATTACTTTCACTTCAAATTCCTGGCCTACGTAGCTTTTCAAACGGTCAAGAATCTTATTTTTATCACCACCCGGCACGCGTGGATAGTGCTCAGGCATTAGTTGTGATACCGGCAAAAATCCGGCCACTTTACCAAGTCGTACCATCAAGCCACCTTTATTAGCGTCGGTGACCGTTACTTTGACGATGTTATTTTTGTCACGCAGGTCGGTGAGATTGTCCCACGCTTTTTGATGACCAGCAAAACGAAAAGACAATTCCATTTCGCCATTTTCGTTTTCTAAGTCAATGACCGTCGCCTCAACTTCATCGCCGACGTTTAGTCCGGCGTAGTCGTTTGATTCATCGTAAAACTCGCGGCCGCGAACGATGCCGGTGGTGAGTCCATCAATGTCCAGACGAATCTCTGAACGAGAAATATCAATAATGGTGCCCTTAACCAACTGTCCAACCTTTGGAATGGTAATAAAATCCCCCTCAGCTAAAATCTTTTGAAACTGAGAGGCTTTTCCGTTGGCTGACGCGGCAGTAGCAGTAGTAGTCTGTATATCAGAAGTCATAAGTATATTGTTTAACCCCCAACAGGGAGTCTCTAGGTGCTCAGGCCAGAGGTTATATATAATATAGTAAGCACTGCCTATACTACCATAAAGCCATTTTTTAATCAAGATCAGATTTTATATACGTATGCTATACTATAAAAGTACTAAAAAGCCATAATCATGCTTAATTTACCCAGTAAAATTAGCGGTAAAACCTTTAAAAAGCTACTTTCTCCTCGTGGCTATCTTGATCGTAAAACCAAAGACGCGCTCACTAAACTGGGCAAAACCAGTCTACTCTACCGTGGTAGTAGTAACGGTATAACCAAAAACGAGGCCATCAAAACTCTTGAGGCAATAAAAGCGGAGGGAATTAAACTTGGTGATTCCCGATACACCAAACCAACTGATGCATTTAGAAAAGGGGCGACTATGGAAGCAGTGGAACAAGGTCGCCTTACTGCAATCAAAGAACAAAAGCGGGAAGCAAAATTAGAGGCGGAAAAACAAAAGCACATTAGTGGCCGAATGAAAATGGATATTGATGAAGAGCTCCGACAAGAAGAACTGGGTAAACCAAGCGCTCACTACGATCCGCGAGGCGTCCTGGGTAAAAGTTTACGAGATGATATTGAACGGCACCAAGCTAGTCGAGAAAAAAGCAGTGATTCGGAAAACGAAAAACGTGACCAATTTTTCAATCCACGCGGTACCCAAGACAGTAAGCCACAGCTGGTTGACCCAACCAATTTACCAGACATGGATATTGGATAAAAATGGCCTTGATAAAGGCTCAAAATAAGCCTTATTTTTCTTGCCAAAACTGCCTAATCTTGCTAGAATAGTAGTGGTAAATGTACCACCTTTTTTAATTACAAAATCAAGAATGAGCTCCCCGCTCCAATCGGGCGAGGGATCTGCTAACACCACTATGGTTATCACCTGGTTCGGACAAGCGTGTTTCAAAATTGAAGGAGAAAAAACGACGATCGTCACCGATCCATTTGGTGATGATTTTGGCCTTAAACTTTCTCGACTTACTGCCGACATTGTGACCGTCAGTCACGGACACGCTGATCACAACAACGTCGCCGCGGTGAAACCAACCGGCGAACGAGCGCTGTATATCGCAGACACTCCTGGTGAATTTGAAGTACAGGGCGCTTTTCTCTACGGCATCCCATCATTTCATGATAGCGCCCAAGGAGCTGAGCGTGGATCAAACATTATCTTTCGCATTGAGCTTGATGGCATCAGTATCGGCCACCTTGGTGACCTCGGCCATCCCCTAGAGAGCGCCCAACTTGAACGCTTGGAAGGCGTTGATATCCTCATGATCCCCGTTGGCGGAGTCTTCACCATTAACGGCAAACAAGCCACTGAAGCGGTTAGTCAAATTGAACCGCGGCTGGTCATCCCAATGCACTACCAGCTGCCGGCACTTAAACTGTCGGGTGGAAAAAAACTTGATGGCCTTGATCCATTCTGCAATGAAATCGGTATTTGTCCCAAAGAAATTCTGCCTAAGTTGAAAATCACGAAAAAAGACTTGCCACAAGATAACCTGCAGGTCGTGCTACTTGAAGCATAACGTCGTCTCACTGTTATGGCCGAGCATGACCACACACCATCCCGTATTGAAAATCTGCCCATGCAAACACGAAAGCAGATTTTCTTTGTCAGTATGGTAGTTATCGCACTGGCACTTATTGGCGCGTGGGCAAGCATTTTCATGACTAACGTCAGACGAATCAGCGCTGAGAATCAGACTGAGCCAGCACTCACCGACAGTGTTGGCGAAGCAATTAACGAATTTAGTGGTGAGCTCAACGTTGCTCAAGAAAATTTTGCAGAAGTGTCAAAACTACTTGAAACACTTTCCACCACTACACCAACCACCACCGCTACTACCACCATGAGTGATCAGCAACTCCAAGCCTTAAAAGAAAAAATTCTAAACCGGTCCACTTCCACTGCTACCACTACACCATAACGTATGCCCAAAAAAAGGTTAAAAAAAATACTGCCTGAAAAAAAGAAAAATAACTCCGGTGGCTCATCCACTGAGGCTTCTTTAACGTCGTCAACGCAGGATGATCCACGGCTGCAGGATGGTCAGAATAGTATTGGTAACATCATAAAACAGCCGATCGTTACCGAAATGCAGGACTCCTATCTTGACTACGCCATGTCAGTGATTGTGGCTCGTGCGCTACCCGATGTTCGAGATGGTCTTAAGCCCGTGCATCGCCGTATTCTGTACGCGATGTGGACGTTGGGCTTGCGGCCAAGCGCTAAATTTCGTAAATCAGCCACCGTTGTTGGAGAAGTGCTTGGTAAATACCATCCGCACGGCGATACTGCCGTCTACGATTCACTCGCCCGCATGGCGCAGGATTTTTCGCTGCGCTATCCGCTAGTTAATGGTCAAGGAAACTTTGGTTCGATGGACGGTGATCGCCCAGCCGCGATGCGCTACACCGAAGCAAAGCTGGCGGCTGTTTCTGAAGAGCTGCTCCTTGATCTAGAAAAAGAAACCGTACCATTTATTCCCAACTACGACGGTTCACAACGCGAGCCAGTAGTATTTCCGGCCAAGCTGCCAAATCTACTGATCAATGGCACCATGGGTATTGCCGTGGGTATGGCCACCAGTATTCCACCACACAACTTGGGCGAAATAGTGGATGCCACGGTGCATTTGATTGATAACCCCGACGCCACTATTGATGATCTGCTCGCGCACGTTAAAGGCCCGGACTTCCCGACTGGTGGCATCATCTTTGATAAGGTCGCCATCAAGCAGCCGTTTGCTACCGGCAAGGGCGGCGTGGTGTTACGCGCCAAAACGGAAATCGTGGAGGCTAAAGGCGGTACCTTTAATATCATCGTCAACGAAGTCCCCTATCAAATCAACAAAGCAACGCTCTTGGAAAAAATCGCGATGCTGGTTAAAGATAAAAAACTTGAAGGCATTAAAGATTTACGCGATGAGTCCTCAAAAGAAGGCGTGCGTGTGGTTATTGAACTGAAAAAAGACAGCTACCCAAAAAAGATTTTGAATCAGTTGTTCAAAATGACTGATTTACAAACAACCTTCCACTACAACATGCTGGCCTTGGTGGATGGACTACAGCCACGCGTGCTGACGCTGAAAATGATCCTGGAGGAATACATCAAACACCGCCAGGAAGTGGTCAAAAAACGCACTGAATTTGATTTGAACAAGGCCAAAGACCGCGCCCACATTTTGGAAGGTTTAAAAATGGCGTTGGTCAAAATTGACGCCATTATCAAAACCATCAAAGCGTCCAAAGACAAAGAAGTCGCGAAGGTGAACTTGATAAAGCAGTTCAAATTCAGCGAACGTCAGTCCGTGGCGATTCTAGAAATGCGCTTGCAGCAGTTAGCCAACTTGGAACAGTTACGGGTTGAACAAGAACTCAAAGAAAAATTGGCCATTATCAATGAACTTGAGTCATTGCTTAAATCACCAAAGAAAATTCTGGAAGTTATCAAAAAAGAAATTATTGATATTAAAAATAAATTTGATAATCCTCGACGCACCCAAGTGGTAGCGCACGCGGTTGGTAGTTTTTCTGCTGAAGACTTGGTGCCAAACGAAGACACCATCATCACCATCACCAAAGACGGCTACATCAAGCGCCTGCCTCCGGAAACCTTTAAAACTCAGGGCCGCGGCGGCAAGGGGGTA
>JAHFHR010000042.1 GCA_023246815.1 bacterium
GATGAGCTTGATGCCGTTGGCCGTCAGCGTGGCGCTGGCCTGGGTGGCTCAAATGACGAACGCGAGCAAACACTCAACCAGATTTTGGTGGAGATGGATGGTTTTGATGTGACTGATAACGTTATTGTCATTGCGGCCACCAATCGACCAGATATTCTGGACGTGGCGCTGTTGCGTCCGGGCCGTTTTGATCGTCGGGTGATGCTTGATGCCCCAAATATTGACGACCGTGAAGCGATTTTGAAAGTACACTCTCGTAAAAAACCGTTTGCCGACGACGTGAACCTTCGTCGCGTTGCCGAGCGCACCCCTGGTTTTACGGGTGCTGATTTATCAAATTTGCTTAACGAAGCGGCGATTTTTGCTGCTCGTCAAGACAAGAAAAAAATCGACATGGTAGATATTTTAGACAGTATTGAAAAAGTGATTCTTGGTCCTGCCCGTAAGAGCAACATGCTTGATGCCGAAGAGAAGAAAATTACGGCCTATCACGAGGCGGCCCATGCCCTCGTGGCACATGCGTTACCAAACGCTGATCCGGTACAGAAAGTGTCCGTCATTTCTCGCGGCCATGCTGCCGGCTACACGCTGAAATTGCCTGATCGTGATAAGTATTTGAAGCCACGCGCTGAATTTATTGATGAACTGGCCGTACTATTGGCTGGCTATGTCGTGGAAAAAGAATTTTTTGGCCAAGTCACTACGGGGCCATCAAACGATCTGAAAGAGGCGACTCGTTTGGCGCGGCAGTTCATTATGCAGTACGGTATGAGTGACAAACTTGGCCCACGCACCTTTGGCAAGCGTGAAGAAATGATTTTCTTGGGTAAAGAAATTACCGAATCTCGTGATTATAGTGAAAAAATTGCTGAAATGATTGACGATGAAATTCGGGTGTTGATTGATAACGCGATGAACACCGCTAAAACATTGATTACCAAGCATCGCGGCCTACTTGAAGAGATTGTTCGTCAGCTGTTGGAAAAAGAAACACTTGAACGCGAAGCATTTGAAGCTATCGTCAAAGCGATTACTCCACCGTTGCCAAAAAGTATGGTGACGACACCTCCAGCACCAACACCATCTGCCCCTGCTGTATAGCGAGTGGGCGCGGGGGTGTGCTATACTATTTTTATGTATACGTATCGCACTATTTTTAAGCAAGCGCTATCACTGACCTTTAAACATCCGAGCTTGTGGTTGTTTGCTGGCTTTGCCGCGTTTCTCGGTACGGCGTCAGAGATTGATTTGTTGTTTGGCGGGTACGCTTTTGGTGCCGACGCTATTTTATTTTCATTTGTCCTTGGGTTGGTTGAAGGTGGTGCATTAAGTATCGGCGGGTTGCAGGGCATTGGTATTGTGCTGGCGACGCAGCCGGTTTTTTTATTGGCAATACTGTTAGTGATGCTGATTGGCATTGCCCTTTCTTCTTTTGGGGTACTGGTGATGGTGGTGTCGCAGACCGCCTTGGTCAGTCAGACGGTGGCCATGAGCAGTAACCGCACCCTGCGCATTACTGAATGCCTCCGACTTGGCGTTGCTAAGTTTTGGCCGGTGTTTGGGTTTACGGTTATGCTGCGCATTGGCATCACCGCGTTGATTTTTTTGACTACCGCCTTGGCCACGGTTAAGATGTCGGGCATCCTGGCACTGTTTATTGTGGTGTTTGATATACTTTTGGTGATTGCTATTATTTTTTCTTTTTTAATTAAGTACGCTATTTTGGGGGTTATTTTAAAAGGTTGGAAATTTAGCGAAGCACCCAAGCAGGCGCTGGAGATATTCCGCCGCAACTGGCTCTTGAGTATTGAAATTGCGGTTGTGCTGTTTATGATTGTGCTGGTGACGGTATCGTTCTTGCTGTTTATGCTACCGGTTATTTTTTATTATACGGCGCAGCTATTGGGCGGATTTTCGTTTGGGGTAACTTTGATTTTACTGCTGTCGCTGGTAGCCTTGGCGGCTACTGAAATTGCGTTGACTATTTTTCATTGGGCGACTTGGGCAGTGGTGTTTGAACTTTTGACTTCCAAAAAAGCGACACTTACCAGTTTTTTGCAGCGGATTTTGGGCCGAGCGAGCTAGCTGTTTAGTTTTTTAGCTAGTTAGGTTGTTAAGTACAGCGTTTACATTTGATTACTTGTCATCCTGAACTTGTTTCAGGATCTCGGATAAACATCTTATAGAGATGTTTTTTTGCGCTTTTGCCGAAGCATCCTTATTATTTTATAGGCTTTTTGCTATACTAAACATACTATGGAGAAACAACCATTCAATACCCTTCCTGATTCACAGCGCATTAAGGTCGCTTCTGAAGACGTGGCCGATCAGTTTAGTGACAAGATGAAAAGCATCAGCCTCAAAGAGGTTGAACGCGAAGCTCAGGCTGAAGCACAGGCGATGGGTGAGCAATACATTGACCTCAAGGGTTTTCCGATTAGCCCGGAAGCGTTGATATTACTATCCGAAGAACAGGCCAGTGCACTTAAGGCCGTGGTTTTTTTTCGTGGTGCCAACGATTTGCGCATTGGCGCGATTGATCCGCATAACCCTGAATTGCAAGCAGCGGTCAAAAAGCTCAAGAAAGAACACAATGCCACCGCCACTATCTATGCCATGTCCCAAACCAGTTTTGATTTTGCGCTTCGGTTGTATCGGATGATTCCCAAGGTGCGCAAGTTTGTCAGTGGTGTTGAGATTACTGAAGAGGATATCAAGCGCTACGAGAGTGAGATTCAGACCTTTAATGATTTATCACGCAAACTTGAAGAAGTGTCGGTGACCGACATGCTGACGCTGATTTTGGCAGCGGCGATCAAAGCCCGTTCCAGCGATATTCACATTGAGGCTGAAGAAAAAAGCATTAAAATTCGTTTTCGTATTGATGGTATTTTGCACGATGTAGCCGCTATTGATATCAAAATTTGGTCTCAAGTAGTGTCTCGTCTTAAGCTGGTCTCCAAGTTAAAAATCAACGTTGAAGACAAGCCACAAGATGGGCTGTTCACTATTTTTTTAGCCAATGATAAAATTGACGTTCGTGTGTCCGTCTTGCCGACCGCCTACGGCGAGAGCGTGGTGCTGCGCATTTTGATGGCCTCATCGTCAAATTTTGCGTTTGAAGATTTAGGTCTTCGGGGCAAGGCGTTTGAAACTTTGCGCCTAGAAATCCAAAAACCAAACGGCATGATCGTCACCACCGGTCCAACCGGTTCCGGCAAAACTACTACTTTGTATGCCGTGCTCAACAAACTCAATACTCCGGGCAACAAGATTGTAACCATTGAAGATCCGATTGAGTATAAATTGGCCGGCGTCAACCAAAGCCAAATTGATGCGGCTCGAGATTATACTTTTGCCACGGGACTGCGCTCTATTTTGCGGCAAGATCCCGATATTGTGATGGTTGGTGAAATTCGTGATTTGGAAACCGCGGAGATTGCCATTAATGGCGCGCTCACCGGTCATTTGGTGGTGACTACCTTACACACCAATGATGCGGCCGGCACCATCCCACGATTGCTGTCTATGCAGGTCAAGCCATTTCTGTTGGCTCCGGCGATTAATGCCATGATTGGTCAGCGTTTGATTCGCAAGATTTGTGAACATTGTAAACAAAAAGCCGAGCTTGATAATCAGATGATGTCTCGGGTGATTACTATTTTATCTGAAATTGCTCAGGACTCTGGTTTTCGTATTCCCGATGATCAGCTTAAGCGTTTGACGTTTTACCGTGGCGGCGGTTGTGAGGAGTGTCAGGGACTTGGCTACAAAGGCCGTGTTGGTATTTTTGAGGTAATGACCATGAATAAAGAAGTGGAAAATTTGATTCTCAACGGCCATGTGTCCGAGTATGATATGCGATCTATCGCCATTAAGCACGGGATGATTACCATGATTCAAGACGGCTTGCTTAAGGCCGCCGACGGTATTACCACAGTTACTGAAGTGTTTCGTGTGGCTAAAGACATCAGTGCTTCAGACGCGTTGTAGCTTTTCTTTTTTCACGCTAACTAAAAAGAATCGTCGCATCGGCGATTTTTTTACATACAACATCATCTGCTGGCCGGACCTCGTGTGGTAAAAAAAACCGAGCCCACGCGGTGTATACCAAGGGGCTCGTGATGAAGTCTTCGAGGGTTAACTGAACGCCATCAGGCGATCAGCAGAGATATATTCTTTATCGTCAAAGACCATTGCTCTTCGGCCACACGGCCAGGTGAACATCCCTTTGATTTTTTTTGGTTCGTCGCCAAATGCTTTTGCCAAGCGCTCAGCATCTTCACGGGCGAATCTTTCCGAACCCTCACCTCCGTTTTTACCAGACCGAAGGTGATATGGACGTGGTAGGACCATGTCTCCAGGCCTTACTATTTTGAGCCCACCTATTTTGTCCGGGAGCTCTGTTTCAAGCAGTGGCTTGGTTTCGGCCATGTTTTATTTCCCCTCCTTTCAGGGTATCTTTTTTGTCACAATTACTTTACTCTAACTATTTAATAATTTCAAGTCTGCCCCCTATCTCAAAGGGGAGGGGCGGGAAAGGGGTTACGTAAGACACGAATGACAGCTAGAAAACTAATTTATTCTTTCAACTTCTGCACGTAGCGCTGATACTCAGTATCGTTTTCAATCATCTCTTCAATCATCTCGCGTAGAAAGTCTGCTTTGGTGAGTTTGGTGTTATGGGTTTTCCAGTGCAGATACCGCTCAATACGCGAAGTAACGCGCAGGGTGAACTTAATTTTTGGCAGTTCACGACCGCCGCGTTCAATAGTCTGAATGAAATTCACCAGCAGCTCATCAAGGCCGCTTTCGGTGTAGTGTTCAAGGGCCAGCAAGTGTCCGATGCTCTTATCTTTTTTGAGGTGCACCAGGTTTGGGTCAATGGTTCTGCCTTTTTCAACAATGTATAAAATCGGTTTGCGGTGGGTAAGCGCAAAGGCAATTAGGTAACCACTTTCAGCAATCGGCTGCGTTCCTTCCACTACCAGACCGTCCATTTTAGATAACATCGTTTCACCGGACTGGTTGATTTTTTCCAAATCAGCACCGGAGAAACCAGTCAGATTTTTGTTGGCCAAGTTGCTCATCACCAGCACTCCGGCGCGCGACAGTACGTCAATAATTCGCGAAAAGCGCGTCTGTAGTTTTTCCTGAGCGAGATTGTCGGCGGCAAAATAGATGCGCATAGTTAGAGTAGTTCGCCGGTAATATCTTTAACCATGAGTTTGGTAATCTCAGTCTGGTTGTTGGTTTGTTTGAGCGCCCACATCAGCTTTGTCACGGTGGAGTGCCAGGTCATATTTTTGACCAGTATCGTTTTTTTCGGGGCCTCATCATCGGTGAGGTGCGGTGCCCACAGGACCATTGCCGCCTTGGTTGTGTCCGCGATGACCGCCAAATTTTTTTCTGGTAACTGTTGAAATCCAGCCAAATCAATCACCACGCCGGCAGCTTGGGTATAGAGTGTTTTGGCGGTAGTTACATTGAAGAGTGGATTGAGCACCAGCGTGGCCACGTTCGGTTCAAGATTGGCGCGCAACGGTTTTATTTTTTTGCTGCCTTTGGACCCGGTAAATACACGAATACTAAAGTAGATTTTACCAATCACTGACTCATTAGGAGAGGTAAAGGCATTGAGTGATTTGGTAGTTGAGCGGGTGGCGGTGCTGGCCCGAATTAAGCGATTGCCGAACATGATTGACACCTCGGGCACGCCAAAACTCACCGCCTGAATGGCGTTGATAATGTTGCCCCGCACCTCCGATGTTTTGATCGCTTGTTTGCCAAGTGCCCCGGTGAAGATAATTGGCTTGGACAGTTTTTGCAGCTGAAATGATAATGCCGCGCTGGTGAACAGTAAATTATCTACGTCGTGCAGCACCACAAAACCGTCAGCCTGGTGATAGTGGTCATATATGGCTTGTGCTAGGGCTTCCCAAATGCTCGGTGTGATGCTATTGGTCGGGTTGCTGGACACAAACACGGGCTCAACATCAGCCATGATGGACAGCTCGGGCATGTGGCGTTGCCAGTTTTTTTGGGAAAAATCGTCAAATCCGCCGCAGACCAGCAGAATGATTTTTCTACGGGAAGGAATCGTGGTCATTAGAAAAAGGTATTTTTAGAGCCGTCGGTTTGGAACAGCCGTCAATAATAGATAGCTACAGTATATCACTGGTTTAATAAAAAAAGGAGGGCCGCAAGACTGGCTTGCGACCCGAGCACTAA
>JAHFHR010000043.1 GCA_023246815.1 bacterium
AAAGACCTGATTTTACTGAGCTTAAAGTAACAAAAAAAGACCTAAACGTCAATGAGCACTATTGAAAAATAACCATAGACCTGCTAGACTGTGCTGGTATGAGTTTCTCTATTGGCATCGTCGGCCTGCCCAACGTCGGCAAATCAACTCTGTTTAAAGCACTGACTAAAAAACAGGTTGATGCTTCAAATTATCCTTTCTGCACCATCGACCCAAACGTCGGTGTGGTTGCGGTACCTGATGAACGCCTTAAAGCACTATCAAAAATGTCCAAGTCCGAAAAAACCTTGGGTACTACCATTGATTTTGTTGATATCGCCGGATTGGTTAAAAATGCTCACAAGGGCGAAGGCTTGGGTAACCAATTTTTAGCAAACATTAGAGAAGTAGATGCCATCGTCCAAGTACTACGTCATTTCAGTGATACTAACGTTGTACATGTTGAAGGTCGCGTTGATCCGGAGTCAGACAAAGAAACTATTAACCTTGAATTAATCTTTGCCGACCTCGCCACAGTTGACAAACGTCTTGATAGAAACAAAAAGGAGCTACATGGCAATAAAAAAGAGGCTCAAGAGCTACAGCCAATTTTGGAAAAATTAAAAACTGGTCTCGAGACTGGTCAGCTTGCATCGGCAATCATCACTGATCCAAAAGAAAAAGCATTGATCAAAGAGTTGAGTCTACTCACGCTTAAACCAATGATCTACGTGCTGAATGTTGATGAAGACAAAGTAGATCAAGAAACTGACTATCTCACTGTTTCCGCAAAAATTGAAGCGGAGCTGGCTGAACTACCCGACGATGAAGCAAAAGCAATGCTCAAAGAATTGCAGCTTGAATCATCTGGTTTAGACAAACTAATAAAAAAATCCTACGACACCTTAGGACTCATTACCTTTTTAACTACCGGCCCAAAAGAGTCCCGCGCCTGGACGATTTCTAAAGGCGCCACTGCTCCACAAGCTGCTGGTGAGATTCACACTGATTTTGAAAAGAAATTCGTCAAAGCTGAAATTATCAATTGGAAAGATTTACTTGATGCTGGCTCTGAAGTCGCGGCCAAAGAAAAAGGCTTGATCCGACTGGAAGGCAAAGAGTACAT
Organism: bacterium; assembly: GCA_023246815.1. Lineage (GTDB taxonomy): Bacteria > Patescibacteriota > Patescibacteriia > Buchananbacterales > UBA6539 > JAHFHR01. The sequence continues at coordinate 1,106 of JAHFHR010000043.1, forward strand.
CATGCAGGACGGCGATACCGCCCATTTCAAAATTGGCGGGTAATCATAACCCCTCACCCGGCCTGCGGCCACCCTCTCCCCCTTAAAGGGGGAGAGGGAAAACTCGAGCGAGCCTGCCGCTAGGCGGGTGAAGCGAGAGTTGGGTGAGGGGGGGGGATTAGGAAAACCTAAACACCTCAATATCCCGAAATACCTTTTGTCCGGTCCGGCCGTACAATAACGGAGTTTCATTGACTTGGGTAAATCCAAGTTTTTTGATTGCTTCATCAAGCTGAGGTGCCAACACCACGCTACCAACTTTAAAGCTGGGAAAAATAAAAACAACAGTTCCGCCTGGTCTCAACACACGAGTAAACTCCGTAAAGGCCGTTTGGTAGAGGACCGTTAATTCGTCAACGGTGGCTGCCAACGTTTTCCGATCAGGCAACTCACGCAGTGGCGGTCCCAGATACGGCTCAGTGACAATCACATCAATGCTGGCTGAACCTAATTGAGCACTGAGCGTGCTCACATCAGACTGAAAAACTTTGTAGGTAGTGGCAACGCGTGATTTGTCATTCGCCAAAAGCCACTCTAAATTTTTATTGGTATCATCAACTGCTTTTTGTGATTTATCCGTACCAATAACGCTGGTAAATCCGAGGAGTAACGCTTCCTGTAAGACCGTGCCCGAACCACAAAAAGGATCAAGTAACGTCTGCGATATATCAGCACCGGACAAGTTAATCATCATTTTTGCCAATTTTGGCGGCAGGCTGCCGGACTTCATATCGCGTTCTGGACGACCATAATCCCGCGTTGAATACTTTTCAAAATCCTGCACCGCAGAAGTCCTGGCTAAGTACTTATTTTCTAAAACCAAAAATTCATGTACTTTGTTTTTAGTCACAATGACTGATGAGAGTGCTTTATCTCGACCAGTGACTAAACGAATACTAAGGCCTAATTTTTTGAGCTCACCTTTAACTTCCATACCAAGCGTATCTGGCTGACAGTGGTAGTAGCTCACCCCGAATTTTAGTTTCCCTGAAATCTCCACTTTTTTTAGTTCGCTCACGATGGTTTCTTTGGTAATCCCACCCTCCAACACTTCAGCAATTTTAATAGTACCCCCAAGGCGACTCTGCATCACCTGAGGCTTAAACGGAGCTGTCTCTAAAATCAAAAAGGCATCAGTCTGGCTGACCACTGACGCTTGGGGAAGCACCGCTTTAATTTCAGCGGCTGAGAGTTTTGGATGTGCCCCCAGGACAAAGGCGTACTGCATGCTGGTAGTATACCACCCCTTGACGCCCAAACGAAGCCATGCTACACTCCTGGCAGTTAACTATCTAACCTTTCCCCGGCCCCGCCTAGCGGCGGCTTACCTTACACCACAGGTGTAAGGAAAGGCACGATTAGCTTACTAACTTTGTAACTTGTAGTTTTTTGGGATAGTCCTCAAAAGCTAAAAAGTTGAGAAGTTACGAGTTAATCAACATGGCGCCCGGGAATACCGGGATTTTTTGTACCTATGACACAACACTATGAGCTGCTCTACTTGGTAGCGGCAACGATGACCGAGGAAGAAGTACATAAAGTCAGGGAACAAGTGAAGCGCATACTGACGAAGTACGAGAGTAAAATCACGCTCGAAGAAAGTCAGGGAAAAAAGCGTCTCGCCTACCCCGTGGATAAAAACCATCAGGGATACTATGAGCTACTTGAGTTTGATCTTGAGAGCGCAAAACTAGTTGAACTTGAACGTGAACTACGTTTAAGCAACGAGTTGCTCCGGCACATTGTGGTTAAAAAAACTCCCAAGACTGCCGGGAAAGGCTTACTAAAAGTAACCCGTGTCAGTGCCAAACCGGACTTGGACCTGGCGAACCAGACACCGATGACCCCTAAAATAGCATCGAAGCCACAGCCAACAGCGGTTGAGAAAAAAGATGATAGCAGTAAACCAAGACTCAAGCTTGAAGATCTTGACGAAAAACTTGATGAAATCCTTGAGGGTGATATCATGTAGAAGCACGCTCAACGCAATGTAGCGCGTTAATTCATAACGCTCATAACTATGAACCTCAATAAAGCAATGATCATCGGGAACCTTACCCGAGATCCAGAAGCAAAAACTACCCCATCAGGCCAAGCCGTTACTACCTTTGGCGTGGCTACCAATTTGGTCTGGACCGACCAAAGTGGTGAGAAGCAAAAAAGAGTTGAATTCCATAATATTGTTGCCTGGCGTAAACTGGCTGAGATCTGTGCTCAGTACCTACACAAAGGCAGTAAAGTATACATTGAAGGCCGATTACAAACCCACGACTGGGAAGGTCAAGATGGCGTCAAACGCTACCGCACTGAAATCATTGCCGAAAACATGATTATGCTTGATTCAAAAGGCAGTGGCAATGGCAGTAACAATGATACCCCGCCTCCATCAGATGATGCACCGCGAGGCTCAGTGAGCAGTGGAGATGAAATTCAAGTTGAAGATATTCCCTTTTAAGTTATCACGATAAAAAAGTCGCTAGGGTGGGCGCGGGAATGCTCGCGTACGCCCTAGCGGACTACGTACTCATACTATGATGAACAAGCAACGCAACAGTAATGACATTCTCACCAAACCAAAAGTGTGTTATTTTTGTCTCAATAATGTGCAGATTATCGATTACAAAGATACGCAACTTTTGCGAAAATTTCTCTCATCGTATTCAAAAATTGTCCCCCGCAAACGAAGCGCGGTGTGCTCAGCTCATCAGCGCGAATTGGCAAACGCCATTAAACGAGCACGCGTGATGGCACTGTTACCGTTTACCACCAAATAATAGTTATCCAAATACCATGACCGTTCTTGGCAGTCTTAACGATATCAAGCAAGGATTAACCATCGTCTACAATGGTGAGCCGTATCGCGTGATGCTGGCAAAGTTTGTCCGCATGCAGCAGCGTAAACCGGTAATGCAAACAAAACTAAAAAATTTATTTACCGGCAAAGTAGTGGAATACAGTTTTAAACCTGGCGAACGAGTAGAAACCGGTGATGTGGGCCGTAAAAAAATCAGTTTCTTGTATGCTGCAGGTGATGAATATGTTTTCATGGACGGGGAAACGTATGAACAACTTTCTTTCACTAAAGAAAAACTGGGTGACGTTGTAAATTTTCTTAAAGAAGGTTCTGAAGCAAATCTTATTTTATTTAATGACGAGGCAATCAACGTTGAACTACCGGTTAAAATGATATTTGAAGTTACTCAAGCAGCCGAAGGCGCCAAAGGGGATTCAGCGCAAGGCCGAGTTACCAAGACTGCCACCATTGAAACCGGACACACGGTACAGGTGCCACTCTTTATTAAAGAAGGTGAAACGATTATCGTTAATACTGAAAGTGGCGAGTACGTTGAACGAGCGGAGAAACAACAGAAGTAGAGCTTGTAGAGTGAAGTAAGTAAATTAGAGCTTATAAAAAATCAACAAAGCGCCACTACTATACTACTATGGCGCAGATCAAAACATTTAAGGATCTTAAAGTTTGGCAAAAAGCCCACCAACTAGTCTTGCTCATCTACAATACTACGCAACTACTCCCTTCGACAGAAAAATTTGGATTAGTTTCTCAAATAAGAAGAGCTGCTGTATCCGTCGCCTCTAATATTGTCGAGGGTTTTAGAAGAAAATCGGTTAAAGACAGTCTACATTTTTACAATATTGCTGACGGATCTCTAGAAGAATTAAAATATCAATTACTGCTGATTAGAGACTTAAACTTTATTACTAATGAAGAGTATGGCGAGGCGTTTGGTTTAGCTGAAGAAGTAAGTAAGATGTTGTATTTTTGGAGGAAGTCGCAACAAAACAACACTACATAACTACTCTACCAGCTCTACCTCGCTTACCAACTCTACCAACTGATATGGGAATGAATAGCGCGCTTAAGGCTCGCATAAAGCAAGCCAAAAAGAACACTAAAAAAGGCAAGGAGCTTGCCCTAAAAACTCGAGACCTTCGTAAACGACAAGGTAAAAAGTAAACCAAAAATCCCTCCGTCAACTGACGGAGGGATTTTTTGATAGGAGTAAGTGAAATATTAGCTTACTGGGCTAATTTTTCCCTCTTTCAATTTCTGCCACACCTGTTTCTTGATTTCCTTGATCAACTTAGGATTATCGCGCAATACTTGCTTTACTTTCTCCCGGCCAATCTCAATTTTTTCACCGGCAAACGAGTAGGTATTGCCAGACTTTTCAACAACACCATAGACGACCCCGGTATCAAGCGCATCAGCAGCAACGGAAATACCCTCGTTGTACATGATATCAAACTCCGTATTCTGGAATGGTGGTGCCACTTTATTTTTAACAATCTTCACCTTAACGCGATTCCCTACCGTTTGTTCGCCCAGCTTAATCTGCGCGGCGCGACGAACCTCAATGCGCACTGAGGCGTAAAATTTAAGCGCATTACCACCAGTAGTGGTTTCGGGATTTCCAAAAAAGACGCCAATTTTATGTCGGACCTGATTAATGAAGATAACGGTAGTATTACTCTTTGATACAATACCTGCCAATTTACGCAAGGCCTGACTCATTAACCGGGCCTGGAGCCCCATATGGCTATCACCCATTTCTCCTTCAATTTCCGCTTTTGGGGTCAATGCCGCTACTGAATCAATAACAATAATATCAACGCCATTGGAACGAACCAGTGTCTCTACAATCTCCAGCGCCTGTTCACCATTGTCAGGCTGGGAAATGAGTAACTCTTTAATATTCACGCCAATTTTCTTGGCATACTCTGGGTCAAGAGCGTGTTCCGCGTCAACAAATGCGGCAATACCACCAAGCTTCTGCAGCTCAGCCACGATGTGCTGAGCAAGCGTGGTTTTACCGGACGCTTCAGGCCCAAATATTTCAATGATGCGTCCCTTAGGAACACCACCAACGCCGAGGGCAATGTCTAGCGAAAGACAGCCCGTCGGAATGGAGTCAACCTCCATACGCTTAGCCTCGCCAAGTTTCATGATTGACCCCTCACCGAATCGCTCTTTAATTTGATCAATCGCCTGCTGAGCAGCTTGCAGACGTTGGGGTTGGGTTGCGCTGGTTGATTGATCATCCTTGACC
>JAHFHR010000044.1 GCA_023246815.1 bacterium
GGACGTTTCAGATTGAAACTGACTGTACCCAGAAGCCAAAAAATCACCGTACAACTGTTGCTGCTGAAAAAAGGTCGGCAGGAGTGCCAGCAAACTGACCGCTAGAAGCACCACCACTTGAACCGGATTAGTCTTGTGCCGCAAATAAAAAAAGCTGGCGACATAGACACAACCAATCCAGATGGCTTCGGACGGTCGAACCGCTATTGCGATACCAAGGAGCAGTCCGGCAACGACAATTTCCCACCATTTTATTTTTTCCGAACGGAAAAGAAAATATAAACTAAATAAAATGAACGAAATGAATACCACATTGGGTAACATTGAAGTGACCGAGTAGTACCACCAGGCAGGGTGCAACAACATCAGCAGACTTGCAATCAAAGCAACCTGTTCGTCAAAAATTCTTTTGATAATGGTATAAAAAGCACCAACCGCGAGCATCGCAAGAACCGGGGTGAAGTAAATCAAGGCATGGGTGGTAAACACTTTTGCCAATAGACCATAGAGTACAATCATGCCCAAAAAACTGCCTGGCACTATCGCGCCATCATCGCGAACATTAAAACTGCGAGGGTGGATTTGATTACCCACGAGCTCATTCAAAGGTTCAGCAATGACCAAGTCCCCAGTAGTTGCAAACTGTTTTGACCAAAAGTAGTTAGCCGTCTCATCGGGCCAGTCAAATCGACGTTCCAAAGAAACTCCTGACGCGAGCGGTGTTACCAGCCAAAAATTCACTACTAAAAAAATAATGCTGGCGACCCCAAGAATAGCACGGTGTGTAAGTATCATAGTTTTACTATTATAGCAAAAAAAGTCTCTTCTGTGTTAAAATACAAACACTATGGAACAAAAAATCCGCCGGAGCAGTTACATCACTATCGCTATCATACTGGTTGGCCTGGCGGTACTCAATGTGCTTGATTGGCAGAGCCAGACCGTAGGCATCATCACTGGTATTGCCTACCTCTTTTTCTTTAGCCACATTTTTGGCTCAATCTACATTGCGAAAAAAGGTTGGGAGGTATTTTTTGGTGTACTGTTTCTGACTGCACTGGTGGCGCTCTACGGAGCGTACACTATTTTCTTTTTCCAATTTACTGAACTGGCGTACATTTTTTTAATCGCCGGAATTCCGATGGTTCTGTTCATCCCCTACTACCATTTTCAACCAAAAGAAAAATTCTCCTGGAAAAAACTCATCAAAGACTACCTCAATCGATTCACCCTTCGCCAGGAAACCAAGTTACGCTCGGTATTGATTTTAGCCTACGCGCTTGCGGCGTTAGCCAGCGCATTTCTAATCTTTGCCGGACGAACAAACGAATCTATTCAATCGCCATGGGAAGTGGTCCCACCGCAATTTTGGCCCCTATATTTTTTGGCCACTGCAATACTAGTGACTTACTTGTTTCGAGCCAACCGTGTCAAACTACCATTGCTGTTGATTATCGCCCACACCCTACTCTCAAGCGGAGTAGCTGTGATTGTCTACCAGGTAGGCTTTGGATTTGATCCTTTTATCCATCAAGCTACCGAGCGCATTATCGCCGCCACCGGCACCATCACACCCACTCCACTGTACTACCTCGGTCAGTACGGGTTGATTATTTTTTTACAAAAACTATTTTTCATTGATCTTGAGATTATTGATCGCTGGCTGGTACCCGTACTGTTCTCACTCACGTTGCCACCAGTGATTTTTTATACCTTCTCATACTGGTTACAAAAGAACTACGCGCTGGTGCTGTCATTGGGGGTGCTGGTGATTCCATTTGGCGGCTTCATCATGACCACGCCACAGAATTTGGCAAATCTGTTTTTCATGATCACCATCCTGCTGTCGCTTTTGTACTTCCGCAACCAGGTACATCTGACCGCACTGTGTTTACTCACCCTTGCCACCATCGCGATACATCCGTTGGCTGGCATACCACTAGCCATCACCCTTGGACTATTCACCCTGTTTAAACTCATGTACACCAACTATGCCCGCCATACCAGCCTGTTTGTAGTATCGTCATTAGTCTTCGTCATAGCACTGCCACTGATATTTTTGATTAACGGCTCAAGCATTGCGCTACAATTACCAGACATCAATAGAAACGACCTATGGCTATTGTCCTGGGTTGACCGCTTTGACCTCCCTCTGAACCTGGTGTATCTACTGAATGCCAACGCCGTAGTGTTGGCGCTGGCAGTAATCGGTGTTGGATTGCACGTGATTACCAAAAATAAACTACTCCGAAATAACGCCGCCTATCTGATGGCCGCGCTGGTTATTTTTATTAACTTTATTATCACTAAATACTTCATCACCTTCCCTCAGCTACAGCTCATTGATTCAGTACCGTTTGTCGGCCGTCTACTCACCCTTGCCTTTTACATTTTACTACCCTTCTTTTTATTGGGTCTATACTATCTTATCAAATCATTCTGGGAAAAAGATGGTTTTGGGCAGGGGTTTGTCATTTTGTCACTGTCCGGCCTGATTACCGCATCAGTATATCTGTCGTACCCACGGCTCGATGAGTATGGTCCGGCCAAATTTTTCAGTGTATCAGCCTCTGATATTCAAACGGTTAACATTATCGGACAAACTGCCCATCCTAATCACATTGTGCTGGCCAATCAAATGATTGGCGCAGCTGCTATTCAAGAGCATGGTTTTAAAAAATACTACGGCAACCAATTTTACTATGCTATGCCATCCGGCGATCCGCACACACTCTATGACGGATTTCTAGAGATGACGTACGAAGGCGCACAGCGCGCGACCATGGAGCGCTTGATGGCTGAAACTGGCGTCCACGAAAGCTACTTTGTAGTTAATAAATACTGGCGTGATGCGGATAAAATTGTTGCTCAAGCGAGACAAAGTGCGGACCAAGTTTTTGAAATTGACGATGGTACAGTGTATATTTTTAAATACACACGATAAACGTCATTAAAATAAACTCAATAATTTTTTAATATAATTCCCCACTGAGAGATTGTGAACTGATACAAAGCAGTTCTTTTTTAATTTTTCAATATTTTCTGGATGATTGAGAAAATGTCGCAGTACCGTACGTAAGCTATCTTCATTTCCTGCCGCAAAGGTAAAGCCATTAAAATCATCTTTGATAATCTCCGGCACTCCACCAATATCCGAGGCGATCACCGGCACATTGGCCACCAGGCTCTCGTCAATCACCTTGGGCGAGTTTTCATAGGCTAGCGAGGGTACAATGGTTAAATCAGCCTGACGATAGTAATCAGCCAACTTACCATGTTCAACATTGCCAATAAATTCAAAACGTGGGTCATCGGCAGTCAGTCTTTTTACTTCGCTCTCCGCGCCACCCGAACCCACAATCACCAATTTCCAGTTGGTCAACTCTAGTTTCTGCAAAGCCTTAATTAAAAATAAAATACCTTTAAAGGGCTGCAATTGACCAACGAAGAGTAGCGTAATAACACCTGAGGTCGTTTTTTCAACGGGTTTTACTTTTTTGAACTCAATAGGGTTAGGCAACACTAAACGCTTTGATTCGTAAAAAAACCCACGGATGCGGTAGTAGTCAATCAGCCACTTGGATGGCGAGATCACCACGTCTGGACTACCAAAAAAATATTTGGTCAATTTTTCATAGACTTTATCAAGCACCACAAAGGGTTTTTCTTGACCAAAAATAATAAGGCCTGACGGACGTGCTAACTGCACATCGTGCACGGTGTGGATGTGCTTGACACCTACTTTTCTGATGGCTCTGGGGATGAGATACCCAAGACCCTTGATATTATGGGTCATTACTACTGCCGGATGCTCTTTTACGAGGATCTTCTTCACTGTGTAATAGCTTGAGATGTTAAAGACATCAAGCGGATGCCACAGCATACGCAGCCAAATCGGTCGATTATTAATATCAAGAAACGAAAAAACATTAAACGGCGTGATGCGATAGATAGTAAGGTTGCCATCACGCTGAATGGCATTTTTACGCCCCAAAGTAATCAGTACCACCTCATGGCCTAGGTTGATTAACCCACGAACAATGGTATCAACCACTACCTCCGCGCCACCGCGGGTGTAAGGCCTAAATAGACTATGGATGATACAAATTTTCATAATGCTTTGTACACTCGCTCAAGCTCTTCACCAATACGACCCCAACTATACCGTTCTTCAACTTTCTTCCGTCCTTCAACGCCAAATTGTACTGCGACATCTGGATTCGCCAAGATATAATTAATCTTCGCGGCCAAATCATCAGCATTTTTTAGTTCGACCAGCAAACCATTTTTCTGATCGTCAATAACACTACGTACACCCGCCAAATTTGAAGCGACAACCGGCTTGGCACAGGCCATACCTTCTACCAATGCCAAACCGAATGCTTCTGATTTATCAATTGACGGCAGCACAACGACATCAGCGATGTTGTAGTATTTAGGCAAATCATGGTGCTCAACATATCCGGAAAACACTGTACGCGAATCAATATGTAATTGTTTAGCTAAACTTTGAAGGCCTATTTTCAAATCTCCCTCACCGACAATGACCAACTTCCATAAATAGGGTGCCTGTTTCAACCGGCTCATTGCTTCAATAAGATAGCCAACACCCTTGAAGTAATGTGCCTGGTCAAGACCACCCACAAACAATACAACGTGTTCATCGGCGGTAATACCATGCCGCTCCATGACTCCAACATCTTTTGTGGTTGGTGAAAAACGTGTAGCATCAACGCCGTTTGGTAATTCGTAAAAATGTTGAGGATCTTTATTTAAAAACTTTGCCAGGTATGAATATTTGGCATAATCAGCTGATGTCACTAAAACTTTGTCAGCTAACTTCACGATGCGTGGCAAAAAGAATAATTTATGCAAAGTGAAAAAAAATGCCAATACCCTCTCGCCTACCACATCCATGTGATAGTGAACAATAATTTTTGCTTTGTACTTTTTCTTCAGGGTGCGACGATACAACCACAGCGTTTCTGCCCCGCCAAAAAATGGGTAATGCAAGTGGATAATGTCAAAACCCTTGAGCATCCAGTGTAACGATGGCACAAACGCGGCATTGCCATAGGTGAACAATGGCGGCACACGCTTGACCGTGGTATCGGTAACCTCTTCGGTTACTGCCGCGTACGCGGGTGTGAACACAGTAACACTATGCCCAAGCCGCACCAATTCCCGGGCATTGGCAGCGGCCACATTACCGATGCCGCCGGCATAGGGCGGAAAAGTTGAAACCACGATCGCAATCTTCATAATACTCTAATTTTAGCTTATTTTTAGCATAAAAACAATAAAAACTTGACAAAACTATGATAATATGATATTATTATAGTTATAAAATAAGGCTCTTTTGAAAATCTTTAGGCGACAATGGGTTGCCTAAGATAGAATATAGAAAACACAGTAAAAAAGGGAGAAAAGCAATGATGAGCACGATTTTCGGTTCCACGAGCAACATTTTGCTCGCGGTGGTGGTGTTTGCCCACTTGGTGGCAAATGCCGTGGCGCTGCTCCACTACATAGTGGATCGCACTATGGACAAAAATGCCCACAAATCAGGCATCAACGTCCGCCCACCACAAGGGATGGAATTTGCGGGAGAACTCCTGAAAACCGCTACCTACGGGTGGTTACGATCAGTCGGCTTGACCGCCTGGGTGTACACCATGTGGGTGAAGTATGCCATCTCAAAAGGATGGCGAGAGGATAAGAGAAGGGGCATGCCTCACACAGAGGCGGGGAAAGAGCGTCGCCAGCAAGGCGCTCAGAAAACTTCCCAAGCCAGGACCCTACCGGTTCGGCGCTAATCCCCCTCTCTCTCACCTCTACCCACCCCCGCTAAAGCAGCTGCTACGGCGGGGTGATTTTTTTAAATAAAAATTACTTGACAAAATTTATAATTTATTATATAAGTTAAACCACTGCAAGGCCAAAGTCAAAAAAAGAAAAGGAGCACGACAATGGCTAAGGAGAATACGATGGACACAACCCTCGGTGGGGGCCAGATTAACAAAAACTGTCCTTCATGTGGAGGAGAGTTGGTACGAGACTCAGGAGGGAGTGCTGAGTCGGCACAATGGGTAAAGTGTGGACGGTGCGGTCTCTCCGTCCACGAAACAGAACTG
>JAHFHR010000045.1 GCA_023246815.1 bacterium
GAGGTAGGTTTTTTTGTCGGTTATAATTTCGTAATGATTGTCGCGTGCGGTGAAACTTTTTGCGATTTCAAGCACATACGCTGCGCCAAACTTTTCCGCCTGCTTCTTGGCATTGGCAACCAGCTCAGGCCCCATGATGCCTTCCGGAAATCCGGGAAAATTTTCAACCTCGGTAGTCAGAGATAGCTGATCCGGTTCAAAGCCGGAGAGTACAACCGGCTTCAGCTCGGCGCGAGCAGCATACAGTGCCGCCGTATGGGCTGAGATACCGCCGCCAATAATTACCATGTCATGCATGTCAGCCATGTTTTTTTTCAATGAGTTAAATATAGGCGTTGAGCTTTTCAGCTAACACCTCTTTAGAATGCAATCCTACCAGTTGTTCAACCGGTTTGCCGTTTTTGAAAATCATCAGCGTCGGGATGCTCATCACCTGATATTTCCCAGCACTATTGGGATGATCCTGCGCATCGAGCTTACCAATTTTAATCGGCTTACCTGCAAAGTCATGCGCCAGCTCTTCTACAATCGGACTCTGTATTTTACAAGGGCCGCACCATGGTGCCCAAAAATCAACCAGCACGGGCACGTCTGATCCCTCAACTTCTGACGCAAAATTGTCATCGGTAAATATATGTTCTGCCATAAAGGTAACTACACAAAATTAAAGTTTAAGCATTTACTTAAATCTTATACTACCCCAACACTCTTGTCAACTAAAAACCTAACGTAATGAAAAAAGCACTACCGGATCCATCCACTGAGCAAGGTCTGCTGGTACGTCAACATAGCCCCGAACATTAATCTCTACGCCTTTGTGCGCAGAAAGATGTAAATGCTTGCGCTCGCCATCAGTTTCATCAGAAAAACCTTCACCAAGCACACCAAGCTGTTGGCCCTGTTGTAGCGGTGTTCCATTCCCAACCAGACGTGCTGGATCAAGGTGGCCATAGACTACGACATACTCAGCTCCATCAATAGTGTGGCGTACCGCCACCATACCACCGTAGCCGCTCACAATACCGGAACGAACAACCGTACCATCAGCTAGTGCCGTAACGCGCACGTCTTGATCAACGTCACCATATTCAATATCAATGCCCGTATGGTACCCGGAAAATCGTTCTGGCTGTACCGAAGAGTTATTCGGCGTCACATAGGTACCAAAACTTTTTTTGGTCACTCGGTCAAGAGAATATGAAATAGCCTGACTGTCAACAGTAGTACCGAACTGCAAACTGTTTAAAAAATGATCAACAATCGCCTGATCTATCCCCGGTCGTTGAGAAAAAACATAAAATGTTGCTGGGTTGCTGTCCGTTTCACGAATATCGGTAACGGTGTGACGCTGATTTCGCCAAAACGGTTGAGATGAAAAATTGGTTACTCCTGATTTTTTTTCAATATCATACACCACTGCCGGACGACCCAGTATGGTGGTGGCAGTTTGCGAAAAAATAGTTACCGTTGAAAGTGTCAAAAAACCATTGGCCGTGAAATAGCGAACAAAAATTTGCGACTTATCAAGATTGCTACTACCTTGGGCATCAGGTAGATAAAAATTTAGCGCTTCTATAGCTGGCACCACCTCAACCTGCCAGCCCAGAGGAACTTCGACAGAAAAAGCAAATGGCCCAACCAGGCCTTCAAGGTCAGCAGTGTTAATTCGCTGGTAGACAGAAGGTAGTGCAGGACACGCCGGAAATTCGCACGACGGTGCAACACGTGCCAGACGCGTTCCATCGGAACAAACACGTAAATCTTTGGGACATCCGACAACGTCATCATTTTGATCTTGGGTTGCTGAGTCTACAGGTTGTTGATTATTTACTGGTGTCTGAAAAACGCACCCCACAAGCAGTGTAGTGGCCAAAAAAATAAGTGGTAATAGTTTACGCATAGATTGTATAGTATATGACACGAGGTATTCGTCGTGCTAGAATGAAGTGTATATGGATACTAAAAATAAAGTTACTATTATCGGTGCCGGCATGGTGGGCAGTACTACCGCGCACACCTTGATTGAAAATGAAATCACTGAAGAGATCGCGCTTATTGACATTAACAAAAAGCTGGTGGCCTCGCAAGTAATGGACCTGCAGCACGCGGTGCCGTTTTCCAGTTACACCAAAGTTAAAGTCGGAACCTACAGCGACATTCAAGACAGTAAAGTGGTGGTATTTTCCGCTGGCGCGGCGCAGCAAGGTCCCAAGCAGTCGCGGCTAGACTTGGTAACCACCAACGTCAATATTCTTGAAAGCACACTGCCACACATTTTTAAAGCAAACCCAAGTGTGGTGTTGATAATAGTAACTAACCCGCTGGACATCCTCACCTATCGCGCCGTCAAAAAATACCCCTCAAAAAAACGCCAAATTTTTGGCACTGGCACGCTTCTTGACTCCGCTCGCTTCCGAGTACTGCTTGGTCAAAAACTAGGGATCAATCCGAGTTCCGTCCATGCCTACATTGTCGGTGAACACGGTGATTCGGAAGTACCGTTGTGGAGTATTGCTGACGTTGGCGGCGCACCACTTGATAGGGTAAAAAAAATATCAGCCACTGAAAAGAAAAAAATATTTGAATCCGCAAAAAACGCGGCCTATGCAATTATTGCCGGCAAACAATCAACCTACTATGCCATCGCGTCAGGCACCACCAGCGTGGTACGGGCCGTGCTCTATGACCAAAAAACAGTGCTACCAGTGTCGCGGCTGATTGAAGGTGAATATGGAATCCGTGATGTCTGTTTGAGTCTACCTGCAATTATTGGCCATGGCGGCATCGTGCGACCGATCACGCCAAATATTTCAGCGATGGAAATTAAACAGCTTAAAAAATCAGCGGCTCAGCTGAAAAAAGTATTAAGTTCAATATAACTAAAATCGAAAGTCCTAGCCCCAACTCCCCCGCCATCACAACTTTTTATCGGAAGACCCAGAGTCGCCTCAAAAGGGCGGTTTTATGGTAGAATGAAGACAAGAATAATCATCAAAAACCATGGATATAACATTAATATTATTAATTCTCTACATTATCGGGTATATCTTCACTTCTTACTATCAGAATGAAAAGATTAAGGCCATTGAGAAAGAAAATGAATCATTAAGTCAACTGATTTCATCAGTAAAGGATTATATTGGTCTAATCGATTTTAAAAAAATTCGAGATTACGCTGACCTCCGTGAAGAAAAAGGTATGTTAGACTTTTCGAAAGTTGTAAAGAAAAAAATTGACGAGGAAATTATTCCAGAGTTAAAAAAATCAAAAGCAAATTATGAAAAGAGTAACCAAGTATACCAAGAAATAATCAAAACATATGGGGGCGTACTGGCCTGGATGTTAAGCCAACTTTCAAAAAATGGTAGGGAAAAAATAATTGGAGCTTTTAAGGAATCAAGTCAAGTAGACTATAAATATTTGAGACACTTAGTTGATGACGTTGTTAATGAAGATAAAAAAGAAAACTCCACTGCAAAGTCGACGGCTGACCCACGTGCCTCAAATCCATCCTAATTTTCTACTCTCAAAAAACGTTTTGGTTAACCTGAATAAAATACTTCTTGACCCGACTAGCCCGCCACAAAATAAAAGAAAAGAAGGGTGCGACAAGTTCGTCGTCACACCCTCTTATGCTACTCCCTAGAGCGTTTTGCGCTCCTCAAAGTAGTTATTGATTTCGTTCGTCTCAAGAACCTGACTGTCCGAGTCAACGATGACCTGAAACGTCAACGGTCCTCGATACGAGGTGGTAAAGGAAAACGACTGTGCCCTGGTTAGGTTTGGTGAAATTGACTTATAGGACTTCACCAACACCTTGCCAATCTCAGGAATCGTTACCTTGACCTTGAAAGAACCGGCTGCCTTTTGACCAGCATTTTTCACCGTGACTTGATACGTCACCTTACCCGACCGCGAAGAACCGTCGTACCAGGTGCTCTGCACCTGTAGATCCGGTGCATCGCTGGGTACCGGAGGAGGTGGTTGGGGAATGACGACGGTAGCAGTGGCAAGCTGATTAGCCTCACTGCTTTCTTCAACGTCATGATGCACATCGGCTTCGGCCGTCACGGTATAGCTACCAGCTGCTGGCTTTGCTAAAGAAACCGTAAACGCGGATTCTCCATACGGGCTAAGCATACCAATGGGAGCAGTGCCAACTTGGCCATTGCTCAATGACACGCCAACTACTGACGCTGGCGCGGCAACACCTGCGGCCTCAATCACTTTGCCGGACACCAATACAGCATTGTCTTGTACTACTGCTAACAAGCCAACAATAAGCAAGTCAGGACGCGGCGTGGGCAGCACTTCAAAACTACTGGTAACGACGCCATTGGTTTCATCGCTTTCTGCAACAGCATCGTCCGGATCAACGACGATTTCCAGGTTATAAACACCTGGTCCGTATTGACCAATCGGCAACTCCTGCTGCCACCATTCGCGTGCTGCCAGTTCGGGCGTCAGGACTGACGTCACCAACTGATCATTGACATACAGCGCAAGCGGCGTCGGCACAGCCGTGCTGTTACCGTCATTATCCACCTGTACCGTCGCAAACCCCATCTGACCCTCGTCAATCACCTCCGGACCGACGATAAGCTGCAGACGGTAGTCAACAAACGGCGTGATAAACACCTTGTGTTGTTTGTTGCGATTCAGCAGTGAACCGGTGGGAAAGTTACCAGACAGCTCCGCAGCAATGGCGATGCTGAAATGACTTGCCCACAGAAAGTAGTCTTGAGTGATAAATGGCACCACTACATCAACCACTCCGTTAGCCGGTAAAATGCCCGGGTCGGGAAATTCGCTGAACGCAGTAACCGCGAACGGATCACTTGATCCGGTCCAGCGAAAGGTGAAGGTTGCCGGTACGCTATAGCTATTACGGAAAGTAAAACGAACTTCACCGCTTTCACCAGGACCCATCATTGATGGACCGATGCTACTGACGGTAATGTTTTGTCCAACCGTAACACTCGCTGCCGCCGCACCAACCAACTCACCGGTAGCTGCGTACAGCTCTACGCGAACAATGTGAGATCCAACGCCTACATTGTACATGGTGTACGGGTTGTTACTGGTACTATCATACACCACACCGTTCAGCAGTATGATCGCAAAGCTCACTTCCGGAAACGCTCCCCACGTGACGTAGATGTTGAGACTGTCTGCCGAGACGCTTAAACCGATATCGCTGCGCGTGTCGTCAATCTCCACCGGGGTACGCACGATTTCTTGAACCGATGCGGTGATTTGGTTACCTCCGGTATCAAGAGCCGCTACCTGAACGAGATAGTCCGTATCAGGCGTCAGGCCAGTCGCCGTGTACTCAAGGGTGGAGGTCTCAACGACCACCGAACCGTTCAGTAGGATGGCGTAGCGATTCGCGCCGGCGATGGCGTTGTAGGTGATGTAGATCGCGTGCGCTGATTGAGCGTACGTAACAACGTCAAGGTTCTGTCCGTCGCCGGGAATGATGGCGATGATAAAACCGTTTCGAGGCTTGATCTCAAGGGTAGTCCCATCCCACAACATCACGACCAGATCAAACAACTGGATGGCGTCATAGATCTTGCCAGTTACTCCGAAGCGGCCAGTCGTGTCGGCCCAGTTTTTGACCTCATCGGTGAGTGGCTCGCCGTACTCATACGGTGCATTAGAATTGCCCGTGTAGAGCCAACGAAACCCCTCCTTAAGCAAGAACGCTTTACCAACGCTCTGGCTGTTGATGATGGCGTAGTATTTGTCGGTACCAGAATTGTAGAAGTCCTGGATCACGACAGATGCTAGACCATTAGCGGAGTACCAACGATGAACGTAGAGACCATCGTTGAGTGTACCGCCGGTGTTGTCTACCGGATCGCCAGGATCATCGCTGGTTACGGCAAACCGCTGATAGCAGTCCCAGATGTTCTGATGTTTCTCGCCGGATTTCCAGTAGCCGATGACTCGAGAGGTTTGGTGTTGCATAATGAAATCAG
>JAHFHR010000003.1 GCA_023246815.1 bacterium
AGAGGCCACCGGTTCAAGTCCGGTAGGGTCCACCAGAAAAGACGTTCCACGTGGAACGTCTTTTCTAATACGGGCTGTTTCACAAGGAACAGTCATTATTTTTACCATTGACCAATTATTCTATTTCGCCTATAACTTTAGTTATGATCTTGTGTTCACTTAGTCGCAGGTAACTCATAAGGAGCTGTATCATGGGTACTGTTGGTCGGGTTGATGAACTTAGTGGATCATGGTGGCAGTTGGTAAAAATTGTTCTTTTCGCGATTGTTGTCGCCGGCCTGCCAAGCTTGCTGTTTCTCTGGGTGGCCGTTGGTTTTTCACCAGGCACCATTATCCAGCCGTGGTCGCCATTCAACAATGATGTTAATACTCGTATCATTGTTGTCCTGCTTCTAGTCGTTTCGCTTGTACTGTTTCGTTCCTTGAGACAGAAAAAGTAATTCCTAAAACACGATTTTTTGGGTATTGCTGTGATTGGTAATCTCAATTGAAGACGTTGCGAGTGCAGCTCGCTGAGTAATGGCAGACTGCACTCGGTAGTATGGGCTTTGCGTTGGTTACAATGCGAAGCCCAGTTTGTTTCACAGGAAACAAGTTAAATTCAGGAAAGTTATATTTGATTCTTGAATGAGTTGTTATCAAGACGGGGAATATAATAATTTTTTTTATTAGAACTCGGGAGGCGCATAAAACATTTTTAGATTTATTTTGTATTGGCTTGGAGCGTGTACCCTAGTAATATAATCTGGTTATCATAACTTAACATTTTGCGACGCATATAGTAGTCACTATTCCCAGAAAATATAGTTATTTTTATTTGTGGAACATGTGAAACAAAAAAACAGCGTTATTGTTTGAGCCGTTTCCGTTATATCTCTTAGTAATAATGGATATTTCTTTTTTGTTTTATCACCTCTATCTACGGTACAATACTACTATGAATTATGACTCTTTTATTTAAGAAGCTGTGGCCAGTCGGGGTTCTGCTTTTAATAACGCTGATTTTTTTTCTGCCGTTTTTAAGCGGCGAAAAGATTCCCTATGTCGGCGATTTTAGCGGGAGCGATTTAACCGAATTAAATTTGCCACTGCGTTTTTTGACCGCCGCGTCATTGCAACACGGCCAACTTCCCTTGTGGACTAATGCTATTGCCTCTGGTTTTCCATTGTTAGCCGAAGGTCAGGCTGGTGTATTCTATCCACCAAATTTTTTATATGTGATACTGCCATTTCAGTTTGCAGTGGTTATTGGTCTGGCGTTGAATTTTTTTCTCGGGGGACTTTTTTTATACAGCTATGCTCGAGTGCTGGGCGTCAGTAAGTCAGGGGCGGTGCTGGCCGCTGTTGCTTTTGCCTTTAGTGGTTTTTTTATTTTTCGCATTAAGCATCTTAACTTAATTAACGCAGCGATCTGGCTTCCGCTGATGCTCTATTGCGTTGAGCGATACTTTCAATCCCCACTACGCTGGCGATATGTGATTAGCCTAGTAATTGTTATCGCCACTCAATTCTTTGCTGGGCATCCGCAAATTTCATACATTTCACTCTGTGGGGTGGCTCTCTACATTGTTGTTCGTAGCATCCATAGCGGTTATGATGCGAAACCGCGGCGCCTTAAAACACAGTTATTACATCTGGTGGTAGGAGTCTTACTGCTCATTGGTTTAACGGCGGTGCAGTTGCTACCAACTTTTGCCCACACCCTGAACGCTGGTCGAGGCATAGCCGTTGATTACCAACAGATTGAGGCGAACTCATATCCGCTAGCCAGCATGGTTTTTTGGTTAGCTCCGTATTACTATGGCAATCCGTCCACTAATAGTTATGATCATCTTGGTCCTGGGGGCATTTTTTGGGAAAACAATTTTTACTTTGGTCTTTTGCCGTTGGCGTTAGCGCTGATAGCGCTTATTGCTTTAATTAAACACCAACGCACGGTCCGTCTTTTGGCGTTGGTGATCGGGATAGCGGTGTTCATTGGTCTCGGCGCCAACAATCCTCTTTTCCCATCACTATGGTCAACCATGCCCGGGCTACAACTCTTTCGATTTCATCAACGATTTATGTTGCTTACGCTGGTGGCTCTGACCGTACTCGCCGGATTTGGTTTTGATTACCTGTGGCGTCAGTTGGATCGTTTTGTTTTTTTTAAAAAATTTCCTCGTCGTTTATCCCAGGGCTTGTTGCCGATGGTGGTATCACTGATTGTGGCAGTTGATCTGTTTATGGTTGGGCAGACGTACCTTGGCGTCGTGGACTACCAACAGTATTTTTCACCACCAACGAGCGCCCAATATTTGGCGCACGATACGGCGCAATATCGTATTCATAGTGTTAACTGGCCGACCATTTGGGGGTCAATTAACGAAATTTCTGGAGGCTGGCAAAACAATCTATCACTCTTTGTCTCTGGTCGAGAATTGTTGATGCCAAATCTTAATGCGTTTTGGGGCATTGATTCAAGTCAGGATCGGGCGTCGCTTGAAGGTGGAATGTTGAACCATCAGGCACAACAACTCAATGGTGACGTGATGACGGAACTGTGGGAAGTGGCTCCGAGTGATGGTGCGTTATTTGTCAGTGATGCGGTAATGAAAATTTTTCAGCTGCAAAATGTTAAATATGTTTTAAGCTATACACCTTTGTCCCATAATCAGTTGACAGTGGTCGATACCATACGACAAGATTTTTTACCTTCTTTAAAAATATACGAACATACTGAGGCACTGCCCTATGCTTTTGGCGTTTTTTCAGTGCACCAGGCTGCTGATATTGAAGCGATGCGCACGATGATCCGATCAGCTGATTTTGATCCGCGTACCAGCGTTGTTCTCCTTGCTGCTGATTCAGCGAAAGTTATTACTGAGTCTGGTCAGGCGGAAGTACAACAACTGACCGTTGATAATGGTAAGGTGCAAGCGAATGTTTCTTTTTCTCAATCAGGAGTATTGTATTTGAGTCAAACTTTTATGCCAGGTTGGCGAGCAACTATTGATGGCGTAAAAACGCCGGTGCTGCGCGCTAACTATGCTTTCACGGCGATAGCGGTATCGGCCGGGCAGCACACAGTGCTGTTAGACTACCGACCGTTGTCATTTACTATTGGTGCATGGATGAGTTTAGTAACTGCTGGCGGATTATTATTTGTTGGCGGCAGGACTCTTGTCCGTCGTCGTTTGATTCGTAAAGTCTGGCGTAGATTTTAAGGCTGTGTTATTGACAAAAAGCCTTGTTTGTGCTACTTTTATATACTCAGTTACTATTTTGAATGACTCTATTTATCCTATTATTTTATGATTTATAAAAAAATACACAATACCATGGTCACCACGCTGTTACTAACTGCAGTGGTTTTGGCTGGCTGCACCAATGGCAACAGTGATGATGAAGTTAGTGACGTAAATAAAAAGCAGGTACATGTGCAAACTATCACCCTGCAAGACGAGGTGGTAAGTTCACTGTCTGTTTCAGGGACAATTGTGCCTCGCCAGTACTCCCTTGTCCGTAGTTTGGTGCAAGGCACGGTTGAATTTATAACACCGGTTGGTACGGACGTTAAGATTGGCACGCCGCTGTTTCATATTAGCGACGATAATGTTGAACGAGCATATGAAAACGCCTTGCAGAATTTACAGAGTACCGAAGTGGTGACGCGCGATCGTATCAGTCAAGCGGAACTTACGCTTTCCAGCGCACAGGCCCGAGAAAATTTGGCTCACAAGAATCTTGACTCAGCGATGAAACAAGTTGAGCAAACAGGAATCAATGCCGAAGAAATAGCACTGATTAGCTACGGTTCGGCATATAATACTCTTTCTCAGCTATTGAATTTTGTCAGTGACGGTGAGCTGACTAACTATACCTATAAGTATAAAATAATCGTGACTCCTCAAAGCGAGTTGCGAGAGCAGGGCGATTTACAGTTCTATGTCGCGGCGCAGGAATTTGTTCTATTACCCTCGTCAGCGCTGGTGACCGGCGCGACATTAAACATCGCGCTTGATCAGTTGAGTAGTGCCTTGACTAAAGCAAAATTGCTGACTGACACTACGTCAGTACTGTTGCAGAACGCTTTGGGTGGAGTGCCTAACTTAGCAACCGATCAGACTACCGTTGCGACATACCAAACACAGATTAATACTCAGTCGGCTGCGCTGTTGGCTGCCAAAAATACTCTTCGTAATGCCGCGATCAGCGGTGACTTAGCAATTGAGCAGGCGCAGAATAATTTAGAACTGGCACAGATTGAATTGAACAACGCCACGATCGCTTTGGAAAATGCCAAGACGAGCGCTCATCTTGAGCGAACGCTTTCACAGTCACGGCTTGATAGCGCAGCGTACCAGTTTGGCAATTTGTCCATAACGTCGCCGTTTAGTGGTACCGTCATTTCTACCAGCATTGAAGCTGGGCAGCAAGTAAGTGTCGGTCAGGAAATTATTGAACTTGGTAATCTGACCATCGTGGAAATTCAGGTTGACGTTGATACTGATTTTGCGAAAGGGTTGAAAGTCGGCGACGCAGTAACCATTAACGGCGCGCGCGCTGGCACCATTACTGAAATTGAACCGGTTGGCAGCTTGACCAGTGGTAAGGTTGGCGTCACCGTACAAGCTGACAACGCTGAGGAGTTGCTGGTGGCTGGTGATATTGCCGAGGTAACATTTGGTTTGACCTATCAACAGTCAGGATTAATCATAATCCCCATTAACGCCGCTACCATTGAATCAACCGATACGTATGTATTGGTTATTGAAAACGGCATGGCTGCACGCCGCTCAGTGGCCCTTGGACAAATTTTTGGCAATCGCGTGTCAGTGACCACTGGACTTGCGGAAAGTGATCAATTGATCCTGCGTAATGGTATATTTATCTCAGACGGCGATGCCGTTGAAGTAGTGATGGAATAACATGGATACTGGCACTACCATTGAAAAAGAAAATGTGGGAGCAGTCGTTCCCCCAACATCCAACCGACCGGTTATGCATGAACAGGGGATGCTTGTCGATCATGATGACATACATAAACGAGATCCGTTTGCTCGAGAAAAAATTGAAAAAACCCGAAATGGATTTTTCGGTTTTTTTGTTACTCGTCCTCAACTGACGATATTGTTGTTGATTGGTATTATTGCACTTGGTAGTTTAGCATTGGTTACCATTCCGCGTGAGAGTGAGCCGGAAGTCAAGATTCCAATCGCCATCGTCACCACCCCATTTCTTGGCGCCTCTCCGGTAGATGTAGAAGAATTGGTAACTGATGAAGTTGAGTCAAAGATTGAAGAGCTTGATGGTATCAAATTAGTGACCTCAGCTTCAGTGCTCGGGCTGTCGGTCGTAACCGTTGAGTTTGAGGCTGACGCTGATCTAAAAGACTCTATCCGTAGTTTAAAAGATAAGGTACTTGAGGTGCGCGGGTTGCCGGAAGACGCGGAAGATCCAATTGTTACTGAAATCCGCATTAATGATCAACCGATTATCACCTTTAGTTTGGCGGGACCGTTATCCGAAGTTGAGTTCAAGACACTGGGTGAAAAAATTCAAGATGAAATTGAAGCAATTCCTGGAGTATCTGAAGCGCCATTGCGTGGTGTGCGTGAGCGTCAATTTTTAGTGGCTATTGACCGTGGTCAACTTGAACGACTCAACATTAGTCTTGGGTCCGTGATTAATGCCATTGCCACCTCAAATGCCGATACCCCGCTGGGCGGTATTACCATCGATCAAACCCATTACAATTTACGAACTGTTGCCAAAATTAACACTATTGATGATTTGAAACAGATCGTTGTCGCCACGGTTAATGGTCGTGCGCTCTTACTTGATGATATTGCGGAGATCAGCGATGACTTTGCCGAGCGCACCAGTATTGCTCGATTATCAGTTGAGGGAAGTGAACCAGTCAACACTATCTCATTAGCAGTATTGAAACGCACAGGCGGTAATATTTTAAATATCGTTGATAGCGCCAAAGACCGCCTTGATGAACTCAAGGCTGATGGCACTATTCCGGCTGACGTAACGGTTGAGGTCAGTTCTGACTACTCACAATTTATTCGTAAGGATCTAAGCACGCTGGGGAGTAGCGGTGTCCAATCAGTAATTTTAATTTTCATCGTGTTATTGATCGCCTTGTCGTTCCGAGAAGCCTTTATTTCTTTGATGGCTATTCCATTGACTCTGCTGATCACTATGTTTGTGATGAATTTTAGAGGAGATACGCTTAACAGTTTGGCGCTGTTTGCGTTAGTGCTTTCATCGGGGCTACTGGTGGATTCTTTTATTGTGATGCTTGAGGGTATCTTCCATAATATCCGTATTGGTTACAACGCCACTGAAGCATCGCTTCTGGCAATTGCTCACTATCGTAAGCCGTTGTTAGCAGGCGCGTTGACCACCATTTCCGCCTTTGTACCGATGTTGCTTGTATCCGGCATTCTTGGTGAATTTTTGCGGGTATTTCCGATCACTATTGCTATTGTTCTTTTTTCGTCACTGTTTGTATCAATTGCCGTGGTACCAGCGGTAGCCACCATTATTTTGAAAAAGAAAAAAATTTCCGATACAGTTGCGGAAAGCATTTTAGAGCGTGTACTCACTAAGCGGCTGACTATTTGGTATTCCAGTTTTATGGATGATTTTTTGAAAAGCCGCAAAAAGAAACTGATGCTTATCGGAACAACCGTTGGTGTTTTTATTGTGTCAATCGGTTTACTGTTGAGTCCGATTGTTTCAGTAGAACTTTTTCCTGAAGTTGATATTGAATTTTCTTTGATTGACGTTGAGATGCCGATTGGGACCGATTTGGAAGAAACCGATGCAGTGGTCCGTCAGGTTGAACAGTATCTTTTAACTCGGGATGATATTAAAACTTTCACTACCACCGTTGGCTCATCTTCTAGTTTTGGTTTTGGCAACTCCTCGTCGTCTAATGAGCATGTCGCCAGTATCAACATTACTTTTGTTGAATTAAAAGATCGTGACCAAAAAAGTTATGAAATAAACGATGCTATGCGGGATGATCTGATCTCTATCCAGAGTGGTAAAATAATGGTACAAGAAATTTCTTCGGGCCCCCCAACCGGCGCACCGATAGAAGTTCGTATCACCGGCGATGATCTTAATATCCTTGATCAATTGAGCACCCGCTTAGTGGGCATTCTTGAACGCACTCAGGGTGTTATTGATATTGAGACTGACAAAGAGGTGAGTCCGGCTGATTTGACTTTCCGTCTAAACCGCGCGGCCTTGGCCGATGCGGGACTAACGGTACCCGAGGTATCAGGCTTTCTACGGACCGCGATTTTTGGAGTAACCGCTACTTCCATCAATGATCAGGGGACCGATATTGACGTGGTGATCAAGTTTAATGCGGGTAGCCTTGACTCAGTTGAACAGTTACAGAATTTATCATTGGTTAATATTCGTGGTGAGAGCGTAAAATTATCACGCGTTTCTGAATTCTCGCTTGAACCAGCGCTTGCCACCATTGCTCATCGCGATTTTCAGCGTACCACAACGGTTCGCGCCAATCTTGCAGAAGGATTTGTGCCAACCACTGTCGTGCCACAGGTTGAGGCAGCGGTGGCAATTGAGCAAATACCCAATGGCTATACTTTTAATTTTGGCGGTGAAGTAGAAGATATTGAGCAATCATTTTCCGAGTTGTGGCGTGCGATGGTGGTGGCGGTGCTCTTGATCCTTGGCATTTTAGTGCTGCAGTTCAACTCCTTTAAAAAGCCCTTGGTCATTTTAATTGAGTTGCCACTGGCTCTTATCGGCGTGGTAGTTGGTATGCTTATTTTTGACCTGTCGTTTAGCTTCTCGGTATTTCTTGGGCTCATTTCATTGACCGGCATTGTCGTGAATGACGCTATTGTGCTTTTGGATAAAGCCGATCGTAACGTTGCTGAATTTGCGATGCTACCCCGCCAGGCCATTGTTAATGCCGGCGCAACACGGTTGCAACCGATTTTACTCACCTGGGTCACTACGGTAGTTGGTACATTGCCATCAACCTGGGCCGACGAATTCTGGTTTGGCTTGTCAATTGCTATTATTTTTGGACTTACTTTTGCAGTGGGGCTTCAGCTTTTCATTTTGCCAATTGTCTATTTGAAATTAGAGAGTAGAGGTTTTCTACGCAGAAAAATTCATGCTTCCTAACGGCATGAGGTAGCCTCAGTTTTAAGAAAACCGTCTGGTATTGCGGGCCGGTTTCTTTTTTATGTATGATATGGTATGCTGTGGATACTTATTTAAATTAATTATAAACCCATGGACGTTTCTTCAAAACCTTCACCAAAGTCTTCGTCGTCATCTTCAAGTATGAGTAAGACCAATCCTTGGATGGTTGTCAGCGGTGTGCTGGCGATTGCCTTGGTGGTTAGCCTTGGAATGTTTTTTTCCGGGGGTCTTAAAGGCGGTTCATTAGCTGGAGCTGATGACGAACTATCTGCCGATGCCGCTGCCGCGGAACTTTTAAATTTTGTGAACACGGTATTTGCTCCGCAGGTAGGGCAGTCTGAACTGCGCGGTGTGCGTGAGGTCAATGGTCTGTATGAGGTAACCTTATTTATTGCCAGCGCGCCTGCCGATCAGACCACCCAGATTGTGTTTGTGACCAAAAACGGAGCGTTGTTTATTCCACAAGCACTTGATATTGCCACTGCTCAAACACAGTTTGAACAGCTCCAGGCGCAGGGTACGGTGCCGCCAGTTGATGTAGCTCCAACACCGACTCCAACGCCAACTGACGAAGATTTGGATCTTCAACAGTAAATTTCTACTATACTCAAAAGACACTCCGTTAAGGCGGGGTGTCTTTTTGTTTTAGAGTAGTTCATCTAGAATAAATCCGCTGTATGTGACACCCCCCCCCTCTCCCGTGGCCCCACCAGGCCACTTTTATTTTTTTTAAAACAACACTATTCGTCTCTAGTACTTTTCTGGTACTATGCTCTATATGACTCAAAAACTAGCAACAGCAGTATTTGGCGGAGGATGCTTCTGGTGCACCGAAGCTATTTTTCAGATGCTCAAAGGTGTGGAGTCAGTAGTATCTGGATATGCTGGCGGCGATCTGGAACATCCAAGTTATCACGCGGTTAGCGCCGGCACTACTGGTCATGCCGAAGTGATTAAGGTTGAGTTTGATCCCACAGCAATTTCCTATGAGACATTATTGGAAGTATTTTTTGCTACTCATGATCCGACGACGCTCAATCGTCAGGGCAATGATAGTGGTGAGCAGTATCGCTCTATTATTTTGTGTACTAGTGACGAACAAAAACAGCAGGCAGAAAGCTATATTAAAAAGTTGCAGGATACTGGTGAATTTCCGGATCAGGTAGTCACTGACGTTCAACCGCTTGGTCAGTTTTATTCTGCCGAAGCGTATCACCAGAACTACTATCAAAGCAATCAAGATCAGCCGTACTGCCAGTTGGTTATTAGTCCGAAGGTAAAAAAATTCAAGGAAAAGCATCCGGAACTTATTCGTACAGAATATTAATAAGAAGGCACGCTATGATGGCGGCGCAGTGCAACTTTTTTCTTATTTTTTCATTGTAATATAATGAGTAGTCTTTTTAGGTACGTATCCTTGTTGATGCTGATGTTGCCACAGCCGCTTTTTGCTCAGGAGGCGGTTATTCGCGATATTGAGTTTCCGGTTGATGGGTTGCACACGTATTCAAGTAGTTTTGGCGATCCTCGAGAGGGCGGCCGGACGCACGAGGGGGTTGATATTTTTGCTACTAAAATGACACCACTCGTAGCCGCGGTTGACGGATTTGTGTCGTTGATTACTTTTCAAGAACGGAGCTGGGGCAACGCTGTTTTTTTACGCGATACTGATGGTTATACCTATCGTTACATTCACGTTAATAATGATACACCAGGAACTGATGATGGTCTCGGGGGATCATTGTATGCGTTTCCAGGGACGCTTGTTCGCGGCACCCCTGTAGTTAAAGGACAACTTGTTGGTTGGGTTGGTGACAGTGGTAATGCTGAAGAAGCCACCCCGCACCTGCATTTTGAACTCAGAACGCCAGATGGCGTGGCCATTGATCCTTTTTTTAGCCTTCAGGCCGCAACGATGCGCAATACCTTTGATCCTCAAGCCGCAATATTACGTGCCCCTACCATTAATCATGATCGTGATCTTAGTCTGAGCGGTGAAACACTTTTTTGTAGTCCCGGTTCGTTAATTACCGCGCCTAGTACTGATGCGGTATACTACTGCGGTGCCGATGGTAAACGGTACGTATTTCCGACCTCAAAAGTATACTTTTCCTGGTATGAAAATTTTTCTGATGTTGTAGAAATTGGCGATGCTATCTTGGCACAAATTCCACTTGGGGGTAATGTGCGGTATCGACCAGGTGTGCGTATGATTAAAATTGAAACTGACCCCAAAACGTATGCCGTAGACAAGGGGGGCGTGTTGCGATGGGTAACCACGCCGGAGATTGCGGCTAGTATGTATGGTAAGAATTGGAGTCAGTTTATTGACGATATTGCGCCAACATTTTTCATTAACTACACTATTGGGGAACCCATCACGAGTCCTTTGAGCTAAAAATAATATAGTAGCTAAAAAATAGCTACCATATTAACTAATAACCACGCTTATGGAGAATAATCGCAATACTAACTATGCTCTTTTAGCGGTAGTGTTTGTGGTGGGAGTAGGGGCTGGACTTATTATTTATATGTTGGCCGCTCAGTCCTTGTCTTTGGGCCAGTATGGGATGGTGGGGGCTAAACGTGACACTATGGAGGATGGGGCGTCAAGGCAGGGCCGGGACGTTAGTCGCCTACTTAGCTATGAGCAGGCGAAAACTCAGTTCGATGGTAGACGCATTCAGTTTGATAATTGTGCCAGTGTGCCTTCGCAGATGACAGTCAAAAATGGCACACAGATTATGCTTGATAATCGATCAGCTGATCCACATGAGATTAGGGTTGACGGAGTACTACATCGTCTTTGGGGGTATGAATTTAAACTCATCACCTTAACCAATAGTAATTTGCCGCACACCGCCTCATTTGATTGTGAGGCTGCTGGTACGGTACTCTACAACACGGCAGAAGTGTTAATCCAGCAGTAGTTAAAAAGTAATTTTTTTCTATATGCAAAATAATCAGAAAAAATTATTTTCCTTGGGGTTGTTGAGTCTTGCCACAGCGCTGGTTGTCGTAGGATGTACACCGCGCGCTAGCGTGAACAGCAGTACACGTACGGAGGCTAGTATTATTAATGAATCTGCAAATGCTGATACTCAAGTAGAAGCAAGCGCCAATATTCGCATAGGTCTTGATGAGGCTATCGCCAATATCACTCGACTTCAAGCTCAGGTTGACGTCGAGCTAGCAACGGCCAGTAGTGCCACTCAACAGGGGTGGGTAAACACTAAAGCTGAACTACAGGTGCTACAGCGTACTGCTGAAACAAAACTTGAAGCACTCCAGGATGCTAGTGTTGAGACCTGGGTTGCTGTTCGAATAGGAGCGCAGACTGCGCTTGATGCTTTGCAGCAAGGGTATCTTGACGCAAAAGTTGAATTTGGTGGCGGGGCTATGATGGATGCTGATACGGAGATGAAAATGCGTGCTGAAACAGAAGCTTCACTCCAAGCAGACGTCACGCTACTTAATAGTCAGTTCGCCTCATTGAGCAGTAGCATTGAAACTGCTATTGGTACTGTTGTTGGTATTAGTCAACAAACATGGAACGAAACTAAAATAGAAGTTCAGACGGCACGTCAAAAAGCCGAAGCAAAACTGCAAGCATTAAAGACCGCTAGCGCCGATGCATATATGCAAGCTAGAGCTGAAGCTCAAATTGCCATTGATAACTATGCAGCAGTGTATGCTGAGGCTAAGGCGGAATTTTCAGGCCAGGTAAATTAAAGGTAATACGTTTGTAACATACTAGCCCTCGACTCTAGGCATCGGGGGTTAGTTTGTTATTAGTGTATGTAGTATACACTTGCCATATTGTGTCGTCTTGCTACACTATATGGTGTAGTGTAATTATCAACCGACTATGTTTAAAGCAAAAACTATCCATTTGCATCAACAAGGAGCCGCTAAGGTGCTTGGTGAAGCTGAGGCTCATATCATGAATTTTATTTGGGAGACTGGTGAAGCCAGCGTGCGCCATGTTTGCGATGGCATTATTAAGCGTTATAAAACATTGTCGTTTAACGCGGTGATGACCATCATGAATCGTTTAGTCGTAAAAGGCTTACTCAAGAAAAAAACCACCGGTGCTGCCTACTGCTACAGCCCCGCGCTTTCCAAAAAAGCGTTTGCTCTGGCAGTGACCACGGATATGATCACGGCGGTGCTCAAGGATCCAGCGTTGTTTGGGGCAGCATCATTTGCCGAAGTATCTGAAGAACTTGATACTGAGACCTTAGCAAAATTAAAAAAATTAACTCAATAACCATGGCAGAACGACTGTGGTTTTTAAGTCTGGTGGTAGTAAGCGTTGTTGCGGTGATGGTGTTTGGTGCGTGGCGGGCGCTGCAGCATTTATCTCAAACGCTTGAGTTTTTTTTGCTGCAGTGTTCAAAAAACGCTGGTCAACTGATTGGTTATTGCTTAAGTTATGATAATTTTTGGAAAATTATTGCGGTAGTAGTGTTTGGTAGTCTTGTGGCAGCGTGCCTTGGCGCACTTATTGTGCAAGTTCGAAGAACACGATTGCTGCAGGCACAGTTAGCATCTAAAGTCTGTGCTGAGTGGGGCAACAACGTGCGCTTGGTGCTTGATGAACGGCCGTTTGCGTTGACTATTGGATTTTTTAAACCAACGGTGTTTGTATCTTCAGCCTGCGTAGGGGTGTTATCTGAAGTTGAGTTGGCCGCCGTACTCACACATGAACACTATCATCAAATTAATCGCCATCCCTTAGGGCTACTCCTACTCCGAAGTGTCGCTAGTCTACTGGCGTTTGTGCCGTTAGTCAGAAGTTGGGTGGCCTTTGCTCAGACTCAGTATGAACTCCTTGCTGATCGCTTTACGTTGCGCAGGTATGATCGGACTAGCATTGCGGCAGCGCTACTCAAGATGTCTGAATTAGACAAGATGTCTGGATCAGCTGATTTGGCATTTGCACAGGCGACCGTAGCTGGATTTTCCGTCACACCGGCGCGCACCGTGTTTCTTGAAGCTGGGCAGTTGCCACGCTGGTCATGGTCTCGGCGTTCTTTTATTGCCAGTATTTTTTCAGTGGTGGCATGTAGTGCCTTGCTCCAGCACGTGATAGCTGCGCCGATTGAAGTTGCAGCTATCACCGTTAGCATTACTCAAGAACAAATAACTACTTGCGCTGGTCCAGTCGAGTCCGTGGCTAGCCTAATGAGCTTTGGTCGCGTGACAGCGCCGATGTCAGTTTTTGAGGATGTGATGAGTAGCGAGGATCAAACAATTAGGTTTTGATTTTTTGAAAAGTTAAGATCTACTAAATCACTCCGGGAGTCTCTCGGAGTGATTTATTTAAGATAAAAAAAGGCCGCCTGAGGCGACCGGTGAAACGGATGAAACGGATCTTTCTGTACCAGGAAGTTACTTTAAACCATGTCGCAACGCCTGGTTGATGTATTCGTGCGCGTGAATGACGATGTCATGTGTCAACCACCATTCTTCCGGCGCTTGTTTATGTGTCAGTTCCGGGAATGCCTGTATTAAGAGTGCCTTAGCCTCAGTCAGCGCCTGCCGGTATAGTTCTTTATCAGCAGGGGGCTTATTTCTTGAGCAGAAAAAAATGTTCGTGGTTATCAGAAAAACTCCCTTTAGGCAGATTACCAGCTGACGCCCACCTTCAGTTTTGAAGGGGTAATCTTCGTAATCTTTTTCGAACAGTCGCTCCAAGCCTGAACCGGGTAATTTGACGTTACTGTCGTTGAGTAGTTCATCTATAGAGTAAGCCAAACTACCTTTTGTGTGTTGATCAATAAACTCTTTCATGCCTGTTAAGGCTCTACTAAACGCTACCATCCCGTTGGTTTCTAGGTCAGCGAAATAGCCTTCGGGATTTGGTTCAGTATCTTCTACTTGCTGAAGTTGGATGAGTGTAGCAGTGATTTCCAGTAGCAGCGGACACAAGTTTTCGGGCGTCATGTCCATGATCGATTCTCCATTTGTTAAAGATCCACAGTGTATGGCCATACTATCAGTTACGAGGATTTTGTCAATTTTGAAAATAAAAAAAGGCCGTTTGGGCAAAACAAGTTGACGATTTATCGGTTGCTTTTTTTACCAACTACATTATTGGTGAACCGATCATTAATCCGCTACGCTAAAACAGTACACGGAAATTGCCGATAATTTTGGTTGGGACCTCACTTTTACGAGCAAGTCTCATAAAGGAAGTATTTTTTTATAACCATCCCGGTGAAGAAGAAGTAACAAGTAGCGAATACAAAAATCCCTCCGTCAACTGATGGAGGGATTTTTGATCCGTAAAGCGAGTGCTTTACAAAATTGAATCTTTGGCAGCTTTTGCCACGCGGAACTTTACCACGGTCTTAGCGCCAATCTTGATCTGCTCACCGGTGGCAGGGTTTCGGCCCATACGTGCCGCGCGGTGCTTCTTTACCAACTTGCCAAAGCCTGGCAGGGTAAATTCACCACTCTTTTTGGTCTCACCATAGGCGAGATTTGCAAGCGCATCCATGAACATGGAAACGTCTTTTTTGCTCATCTCCGTTTTTTCGGAGAGGGCTTGCAATACTTGGGACTTGGTCATGCCCTTTGCCATAGTATTGAGGACTTTATGAGTAATTAGAATTAACACTATAAATATAGCAAAAAACCTAGGTTTTTCATAGTGTCTTGTCAAGAGATGCGGCATTTCCCTTTGTATTACGGCATTTTTTAAGGTACAATACAGATTATGATGCATGCTATTTTGGCTTATTTATAATGATTTTATGCTGATTTTGGGCATTGAAACATCATGTGATGAGACGGCCGCAGCCGTGGTTGAGGTCAAGAAAGGCCGCTTTTTATCGCGTGCTAACACAGTGTTGTCGCAAATCAATATACATAAAAAATATGGCGGCGTGGTGCCAGAGATAGCCGCACGCAAGCATGTTAAAAATATTATTCCAGTGATTGACCAGACACTCAAGCGCGCGCGAGTATCACCAAAAAATATTGATCGCATTGCGGTAACCACCGGTCCGGGGCTGATGACTTCGCTGTTGGTTGGCAGTCAGACCGCCAAGACCTTGGCGTTTGCCTGGAATAAAAAAATTGTACCGGTGAATCATCTTAAAGCGCATCTGTACGCAAATTTTTTGCACAACAAAAAAGTTATATTTCCCGTAGTGGCCTTAATTGTGTCCGGTGGACATACGGAACTAATCTTGATGCGCAACGCCACCAGTTTTAAAAAAATCGGACAGACTATTGATGATGCGGCTGGAGAAGCGTTTGATAAAGTAGCGCAGCTGATTGGACTTTCCTATCCTGGTGGGCCAGCCTTGGCCAAATTAGCGCTGGGTGGTGATGCGACAGCCTTTGCTTTTCCTCGACCAATGCTTGATGCGGACAATTTTGATTTTAGTTTTTCTGGATTAAAAACGGCGGTGCGCTATGCGGTTGAGAAATCACCACGGTTAACGTCACCGCTTAAGAAAAATTTGGCGGCGAGTTTCCAGCAGGCAAGTGTTGACGTGCTTGTTGCCAAAACCGTTCGCGCGGCGACGGTGTATAAGGCCAAGATGCTGATGCTGGCCGGTGGCGTGGCAGCCAATGTGCTTTTGCGCGACACAGTAACTCGTGAAGCAAAGAAGATTAAACGACCGCTGCTGATTCCAGACTTTATTTTTTGTACCGACAACGCGGCGATGATCGCGGTGGCGGGATATTTTGAAAAACCAGTGGACTGGGATAAAATTATTGTTGATCCGAATTTAGAAATTTAAAATATGTCTACTCGTCAAACCGCATATACCACTTCAGGCACAGAAACCAAGGCGCTCGGCAAAAAATTTGCTGGCGTGCTTTGTGGTGGTGATGTGGTGGGATTGTTTGGAGACCTTGGAGCCGGCAAAACAACCTTTGTTAAGGGGCTAGCTCAAGGATTTGGGGTGCGCAGAGTTGTGAAGAGCCCGAGTTTTACGCTCATGAATATACATCAGACCAAACATCGCGGCATTAAACAACTCGTGCATATTGATTGTTACCGACTCACTAATCCGAATCAGCTCGAAGAGATTGGTGCTTTGGAATATTTTGGCAGGAAGGATATCGTGGTGATTGTTGAATGGGCGGAGAAAGTCAAGCGCTTACTACCAAAGAAATTTTTGAAAGTTTATTTCAATATTAAAAAAGGCGACGAACGAGAAGTCAGATTTGGGTAATATGATATTGACAAACAAAGTTTTTTGTGATAGTTTCTTTAATCGAGCATGGGTTCGACTTTTTGAATCACAAACCTACGGAGGATGGGACATTGAAAACTCAAACTAGCCAGCGGGCAAAAAAACGCATGCGCCGTCAGATCAAACGTCAGCGCAAAGCTCAAGCCTCAGTATCGCGTGTTAGCATTTGGTTGACTATCGGATTTGTCATCGTCTTGTTGGGGGTGCCTTTTTTGCTGGTTTTCCAGCCAACCCAAAAACATGAAGCTACGGTGCTCGAGCCAGAGCCTCCTATATCAACTCTGGATCAACAGCTCATTGTTAATGGAATTTTATATTATCCAAGCAATGAGTCCGTTGAGTTCTATCAGCAGTTTTGGGAAACCGAGTTACAACCTCTATTTGAGCAAGTGTTCTTTGGGTCAATGGCGGAGTACCCAGAAGTTGGACAACGCATTCATGCCATAACGGAACGTGTCGTTCAACGGCATGGTACACAAATTGCCATCCGTCAGGATGTCATTGGTGACCCAGTTTCCCCGGAAATCATTAGTGGGTTTGCTTCCAGGGTCGAGCTTGGCGTTCCAGAAATCATTGTATCGATCCGGTATTTGCACTCGTTATATCTCTTTGCTCATGATCGATTTCCTGACGATTGGAAATCCTTGATACTCATTGAGATGAGTATCATACTCTATCATGAGTTGGAGCATTTAGCTCACGCCCCCTGGCCCACTCCTAACTCCACCGACTTATTTATTGAGGAGGAGTTACGTGCATGGGGTAATACGTGCGCAAACGTTATTGATCCGATTGCACGCGATCAACGATACCCGATGAATCCAGGTTCGCTGGAGTTCTGGGACGCTTGGGTAGCCGATGGTCGAACCATTGGTGATAATCTACGTCGACATGTTACTGACGTGTATACAAGTGAGACAAGAGCCTCTTCGGGGGCTTTTTTTCTTGACAAAATTTTTTATTCTGATACACTGAAGGTAATAAATAAGGCCGTCTGTAAATATGCGCCGTCGCTAAAAA
The DNA here is from genome assembly GCA_023246815.1 of bacterium. Taxonomy (GTDB): domain Bacteria; phylum Patescibacteriota; class Patescibacteriia; order Buchananbacterales; family UBA6539; genus JAHFHR01. Next base: position 17,427 of record JAHFHR010000003.1, read on the forward strand.
ACAAAAATCAAATATGTTCCCTACTAATCCTTGTCTGATCTTTAATAGGCAAGGGTTTTCGTTAAAAAATCAGTCTTGCGCCGTCTTATTCAAGCGCCGTCGCAAAAATCTGGGGATAACTGGAGTAAGTTTCCGTTGATAATTCATTCACCTGCTATGTTGGGACAAGAGATTACAAAAATTAATAACAAGATTCAAATTGGCGACAGGGTTTGGGTGCTGTACCACGGAGCAACTCGTGAACTGCAGATCGTTGATACACCAGGATCTGATCCGAGCACCGGAAGAATTTCTTATTTGTCACCACTGGCTCGAGCCATCTTAGATACCACCTGTCCGGGGAAGGTGATGGTGCAGTTGCCAAATGGTGAGATCAGTGAGTGCGCTGTGCTGCAGTTGGTACGCTAGAATGTTGCCATCGGGGTTTTAGAGCTTTTTCGCGCCAGTTTGTCTAAATGTTTGTCGGGGTCTAGAGCTTTTTCGCGCTATGTTGAGCCTGGAGCCTGATTTACAGAATTATAAACTGGCCTGTCCTGAACTCCCGCCCGATTCGCCTACGGCGAAGCCGTGGCGGGCGGGTGTTTCAGGATTGAGCCTGGAGCCCCGATGATAATCTTTTAGCGTAGTACTATGAAAAAAATAGTAGGCATACTCTTTATCTCAGCAGTGCTGGTGAGTGCTTGTATTCCAAATGGGATTCAAAATGAACACCTCAATCAAGAGGATACCCTGACTACGTTAAAAATAGAATCTCAACTATTTGATGATTTTATAATAGAAAAAACAATACTGTTTTGGCGCAGAGAGGATGGTTCAAGAATGGCGCTATACAATGCCAATAAACTCACCCCGACGATTAGTGCAGCGCAGTCACAGACGAATTCAGGCAACTCACTGTATAAATCTGTCTTTACGGTGCCTCAATTAACTGTTGCTCAAGAATTTTTTGGTAGTCATGGATTTACGGTTAACAAAGTAAATAGTGATGAGTTACTGGAGGGGTATATTGATGATTACAATACATCCTTTGAGCGGGGTAATGAAAAATGTATCATCCATTGGAATAACGAGGTATCTTCTTCTCCTGACAATTACATCGGCTGCGCTGTCTTTGAAGAGTATGATGAATTCTTATATCAAGAATTTTCTTCTTTATTTATTGATAATCCTACCTTGTTTTGGAGGATTACTAAACTGGAAGGTGATTTTGCCACAGGGACTGTTTCCTCTGGCAGAGGAGGCGGATGGTGGATGGCCAAAAAAATTGATGGTAAGTGGTTAAAAATCTTTAGTGGCCAAGAAGATCCACTTTGCTCTGTGCTTATGCAATATGCCGTCCCAGGTACTTTTTATGAAGGTAAATGCTGGGAAACAGATGGGCATACCCACAGAGAATGGCTGGATTTTTCCATATCAGAAGTTATTGATAGATCTGGTTGGAAAATGTATTACAGCGATGAGTTTGGATTTAGTCTCCAGTATCCAAATGATTGGAATTTTAAAGAGAAAGAGATTTTAAAAAAAGGATTTTTTATTTCACATGGTAGTTCTAGTATTGCAATTCTGCCGCAAGGAGAGTTTGATCGTGGATTGCCATTTTTTGAGCCTCATCAGAAAACAGTATTTTTGTCTGATAAAAAAGCCATAGAAAGAGTTTGGGACATGGTGAACGGACAACAGTTAATTCTGTATAACTTTACCGACCAAATTACTTCTTGGGTACAATGCAGCGATGACTTGATAAACTGCAACAGAATTGATATTTTTACTGACCTTAAAGATGTTTCCGTCGTTAATAGTATTTTGTCAACTTTAACTATCAATAAGTAAAAATTTACTAGTTCAACATAGCGGCTTAGAGAATTGCTCTAAGGATAAAACGCTATGTTTTTTCTTTTGAGAGATTCTCTAGAAAGGAGGTTCTCTCTTCTCTGCGTAGTGTGGAAAAGAAAATCGTTGTTTGACAATAAGGAGTACGTATAATGTCAAAGGAAAAGTGGCGCTCAGTAATAGTTTGTTTGACGGTTCTTAGCTTAGTTGGCATGCCCGCGCTGGGGGCAGATGTCACGTATGACATTATTAGTCAAGCTAAGGAGTACATTGGTCAAGATGGTGGAACTTGCAAAGCTTTCATCAATCAAGTGATTGCAGACATTGGTGGCCAAGTTGGTTCAGCTACGACTCTAGGTTATCGGGATGCTTATTTGAAGTATGGATTTGTTGAGGTAAACCAACCACAACAAGGTGATGTCATCCAAACAAGCAACCCTTCTCTTAACCATTTTTGGGAAAGCGATAGTAAAATCTACCACTCGGCCTTTTATGAGCAATTAGTAGAAGGTTCGCTAAGTACTTATTGGGTGGTAGATTCTAACTTCAGCGATTCCTCTGATCAACTCGTACGTTATCACCAATGGGATCCGTATACCTTTGTGGCCGCAAGAGCAGGCCATCAGGTCTACTTCTATCGTCTTATCATTGGTCGTGATGGTAACGGTAGGTATAGTAAATGGATTCTACAAGCGTACTTCCGTCATGGTGGCTTTAGTTCCATTGGCCTCCCGTTTGATAATGGAGCAGGCACTAACACCCATCAGTGGTACTCCGCTAATGGTCTAGCATCTGTCGTGACCCAGGACTTCTACAATTCTGGTACCGACAAATACTACGCCATCATCAACAGCGAGAGCGTTGGTAAAGCGTTTCTGCTCAAGGAGGGGTTCCGCTGGCTGTATACCAGTAATCCTAATGCGCCGTATGAGTACGGTGAACCACTTACCGACGAGATCAAAAACTGGACCGACACGACTGGCCGCTTCGGAGTAACCGGCAAGATCTATGACGCCATCCAGTTGTTTGATCTGGTAGTGATGTTGTGGGATGGGACTACGCTTGAGATCAAGCCTCGAAACGGTTTTATCATCGCCATCATTCCCGGCGACGGACAGAACCTTGACGTTGTTACGTACGCTCAATCAGCGCACGCGATCTACATCACCTACAACGCCATCACCGGCGCGAATCGCTACGCCATCCTACTGAACGGTTCAGTGGTTGTTGAGACCTCCACCCTTGAGTACACGGCGACTGGCCTGACGCCTGATACGGACTATCTCGTTCAGGTAGCGGCTCTTGATACCGGAGGTAACCAAATCACCGCGTCGGTTCAAGAAATCGTGCGCACTCCGGTGGAGATTGACGACACGCGCAGCGACATCGGTTTAAGCGTCTCGGCAGACAGTCTCAACATCTACGTCACGTGGGGAGCGTTTCCGGAAGTGAGCTTTGCGATCATACTGCTGAACGGTGTGGTGTATGATAGTACCAGTAACAACC
>JAHFHR010000046.1 GCA_023246815.1 bacterium
GATGCTCAATTAACGGGTAAAGACATTCCAGCGGTATTGTCAGTTGATACTGAAATTGATTTGGACCAGGTAAACTGGGAGTTGTTTGAAGCATTAGAAAAATTTCCACCATACGGTGAAGATAACCCCAAGCCTCGTTTTTTGGCTAAACAACTCACCGTTGTTGACCACCAGAAATTAGGGAAAGGGGAGTTGCATATGCGCTTGATGGTGTCACATACTAAGCCAGTCATTCGTAAAACCATTGGATTCAACCTGGGAGAGTGGTGTAACACCCTTAAACGCGGAGATAAAGTTGACATGGTGTTTGAAGTAGATGTTAATGAGTGGAATGGTAACCGTGAACTACAAATGAAAATTGTAGATTTGAAAATGTCACTCTGAGTGAAGCGAGTAATCTTATGTCTCCGAGATCCTTCGCCCGCCTTCGGCGAACTCAGGATGACAGTATAAATAAGTTATGCCTAACAAAATCACAATCCACACCGACGGTGGTGCCCGGGGTAACCCAGGACCATCTGGTATTGGCGCAGTGCTTGAATATGAAGATCAGCACGGCCATCAAAAAGAAGGACTTAAACGCTACATTGGCCGCGCGACCAATAATCAGGCCGAATATCAGGCCGTGGTAATAGCACTGGAACGTGCCAAGGAGCTTAACCCGACTGCGGAGGTTGACGTTTTTTTGGATAGCGAGCTGGTACAGCAACAGCTATCAGGAAACTACAAAGTCAAAAATAAAGAGCTACAGCCGCTGTTCATTAGGGTCCATAATCTCTGCCTTAACTTCAAAAAAGTCAAGTATATCCACATTCCTCGTGGAGAAAATAAAGAGGCCGACCGGCTGGTCAATGAGGCTATTGACGAAGCAGGCCTAGATAGTGTTAGATAGGACTATTAAATTACTAAGCTTATTGAGCGTATGCTAGGTTTGGATATGCAACGTGTTTCAGGGGAGGACGCCATTTTAAAGGTAATGGTGACTGATTTATCAGGTAGTTTTAAAGAAATTATTTCTCAAACATCACGATTACCAGAGTTATGCAGCGTTGGGATGGCCTATGATGGGTCCAGTTTTTCGGGTATTAATCCGATTGATAATTCCGATTCAATTTTAATGGGTGTTCCAGAAACATTGGTACAGGTACCACAGCACTTGGCGGACACGGACAAACCAGAATACATGATTATCTGTAACATCTTTACTACCGAGGGCGCCCCCCATCCAAATTGCGCTCGCAGTCAACTACTGCGCTTACAACATGAGCTAGGTATTGCCTGGGACGGTGGACGGCTATTTATGGGTAGTGAGCCAGAAGCTTATTTTGTCTCACAAAAAGATGGTTTCACCCCAGGCGACGGTAATGCTAACTACTTCAACCCCAAAGACCCTCGTACCCATATCATTACTGAAATTTGTAACGTACTTGAGAGTATGGGATTTGAGGTAGAGCGAGCCCATACCGAAGTAGGTGCTGAGCAGTTTGAGACTAATTGGAAGTTTGATATTGCCGAGCGTACTGCTGATAAAATTCAATACTACAAACTCATTGCTCATAAGATTGCCCGACGGCATGGCTATGATGTTACTTTTTTGCCAAAACCGTATCCCCACCGAAACGGTAGTGGTATGCATTGTCATTTGTCTGTCCAAAATGGGGCGGTCAATTTGTTTTATGACGCCCAAGGAGCGCACCTACAGTTTTCTGAAAGGGGATTACAGTTTTTGACCGGCATTTTGCATAGCGCCCGATCATTGGCTGCTATTAGCAATCCGACGGAAGTGTCATACGCTCGACTAGTACCAGGGTTTGAAGCACCGACGATTGTGGCAATTAGTAAATACAATCGTTCTGCAACCTGTCGCGTGCCAGCCATTGCTGATGAAAAAACCAGAAGCAAAGCAATCCGAGTAGAATTTCGTTTTCCTGATCCACTCGCTAATCCATATTTACTCGCTGCTGGGTTTATTGCCGCTGGGTTAGACGGTATTGAGACTCGAGTGGCATTTACCGGATTTACCAATGAAAATTTGTACGCACTCACTCTTGATCAGGTACGAGCAAAAGGTTTAAAGCTACTACCACGTAATTTATGGGAAGCCTATAGTGAGTATAGCCAAAGTCTGATGTTAGCCAGACGCTTTGGGCCAATGCACCAAGCATACGCCAATATCGTGCTTGAAGAAATTGATGATAGTCAGAAATACGCTAATTCACGTTCAATGGAAAAACACTATCTTGATTAAATAAAAAAGGGCCGCCAGTAAGCCTGCCCTTGCGTGAACTTTCCCAGCCCACATAGACTCACTGGCGACCGAAAACCGGACTCAATGTGCGCGCGTACGCTTGCTCGCTCCCTCTCTGAAGATGCACAGTTGAGAACCGGAGAAATTAGAGTATACACCAATCTAAAAACCCTCGTCAAGAGGGTTTTTAGTATCTGGGTAATCGATAAGCCGAATTCTGTCGTGGATGATCATCTATCTATGTCCAGCGTTACCGCTGGACTCAAGCTGCCTACCAAATTTGGCATTGCACCGAGTAGGAGTTTACCAACCCGACTGTTACCAGTCTGTCGGTCGTGCGCTCTTACCGCACGTTTTCAACCTTACCTGTGGTCACCGAAGCGACCCATCGGCGGTATGTTTTCTGTTGCACTTGCCCTAAGCTTCGCAAGAATTCAGAAGTCTTAAGAACTTCTATTTTCTTACTCGCCCGGCTCCCGTTAGGAGTTACTCTTATTCGCCCCGCCGAATCTGCCTGTTGGCAAATAGGGTAGGGCTATGGTGTTCGGACTTTCCTCCCACTTAAGCTTTCGCTTCAGTGGGCGATCATCTAATTACCCAGATTTAGCAAGATTAACAGAAATAGAGTCCTTTGTCAAGTAATAGCTTGATTTTAGGCTTATTTTTGAGTATTATAAAGGCTATGAAACGCGCAGAATTAGCTTTTATCGCAATCAAACCACCACTTGATTATATCGCGGTGGTCTGTGCTGCTGTGGTAGCATATAGCCTTCGCTATTTCTCACTGGTGCAGGAAATCAGGCCGGTTATTTTTAATTTGCCGCTAACTGAGTTTCTGGGCTTGTCCAGCGTAGTGGCGCTGCTGTGGGTTGTGATCTTTGCAATCACCGGACTCTATTCCATCACCGGGACAAAAACGATCCGTCATGAGTTAGCCAAGGTGTTCGTGGCGTGCTCAGCTGGATTGGCATTAGTACTGGCAGTCATGGTATTTTCACGTTTCTTATTTGACTCACGGTTTATTATTTTGGCAAGTTGGGCGCTGGCCATTGTGTTTGTCAGCGTTGAACGATTGGTAATTAAATTTGTTCAAAAATTATCATACCGTGCTGGTGTTGGAGTGCATCGTGTTGCGCTCGTTGGCAGTGGTCACATTGCCGATGAGTTAAAAAAAGAGTTCTCAAAAAAGATTGGGTTGGGATATCGTGTGGTGTATGAGTTTTCTGAATTTAATAATGCCACGCTGGAGCAACTCAAAACACTGGTAGCAGAAGATAAGATTGATGAAGTGCTCCAGGTCAACCCTTCGCAGAACGCCGCCTCATCAGCTGAGCTCGTTCAATTTGTTAATGAGTATCACCTTGACTATCGCTATACCGCTGATTTGCTGGGAACGCAGCTGACTAATTTAGAAGTGGTTACTTTTGCTGGTACGCCAATTGTTGAAGTGAAAAAAACTAGATTAGATGGTTGGGGAACAATTTACAAACGTATTTTTGATATTATTATTTCGTTACTGCTGATTAAACTACTCTTCATTGTAATGGTTATTATTGCAATTTTGGTAAAACTGACCAGCAACGGACCAACATTTTTTAGTTACAAAAGAATTGGGCAGTTTGGAAAACCATTTCGTTATTTTAAATTTCGTTCAATGGTTAAGGACGCACACCAAAAACGATTTGATCCGGAGTTTATTAAACAGCAAGAAGATATGCGGCACGGAACGCCAATAATGAAATTCAAAAATGATCCGCGGATTACGCCATTTGGAAAATTTATCAGACGCTGGAGTCTTGACGAATTGCCTGAGTTATTTTTGGTGCTGATCGGCCGGATGAGCTTAGTTGGACCGCGACCGCATGAAGTAGAAGAGGTTGATCGCTACCAGCGTCACCACAAGCGGGTGCTAACCATTAAACCAGGGATCACCGGTCTGGCACAAGTATCTGGTCGCTCGGATCTTAATTTTGAAGATGAAGTAAAACTTGATACCTACTATATTGAAAATTGGTCATTGGGTATGGATCTGTATATTTTATTCAAAACCCCACTGGCTATTATGAAACGACGATTAACCACATGAGAATTGCTTTAGTACATGATCATTTGACCCAAGAGGGTGGTGCTGAACGAGTACTGTCTGTGTTGCACGATATTTGGCCGGACGCGCCAATCTTTACATTGGTGTATGATGAGCAAAAGTTAGGAAAAATGTTTCCGGTAAAAAATATTCATACTTCTTTTTTACAGCGCTGGCCTGGCGCAGTCAAACACTACCAGTGGTTTTTACCGTTGATGCCAACCGCTACCGAAAGCTATGATCTAATGGAATACGATGTTGTTATTTCCAGCAGTTCAGCCATGGCGAAAGGTATTATCACGCGCACCAATACACTACACCTATGCTACTGTCATACGCCAACGCGTTATCTCTGGTCTGATACCCATCGTTACCTTGAAGAGTTACGGTATAATAGTATTATCAAAAAATTCATTCCATTGACGCTCACCCGACTGCGAATGTGGGATCAGTTAGCGGCTCAGCGGCCAGATTACTTTATTGCTAATTCGCATGACGTTGCTGGACGCATCCAGAAATACTACCGCCGCACGAGCACGGTTATCTATCCACCAGTACAAACCGACCAGTTTAGTATCACGTCAGATATTAGTAAGTATTTTTTGACGGGGGGTAGATTGGTCGCCTATAAACGATTTGATGTAGTGGTGCAAGCCTTCAATCGGTTGGGTATTCCGCTGACTATCTTTGGCAGCGGGCCTGAACAAGAAAAATTGCAGGCCATGGCAAAGCCAAATATTACGTTTGTCGGTCAGGTATCAGCGACTGAACTGGCAAAACTGTACCAGCGCGCTCAGGCATTTATTAATCCACAGATTGAAGATTTTGGTCTTACCGCCATTGAATCAATGGCCTCTGGCCGACCAGTGATTGCTTTTAACGCTGGTGGCGCCCGAGAAAGCGTTATTGACGGCGTCACGGGGACATTTTTTGATGAACAAACATGGGAAGCATTAGCTGATACGGTTGTGCGTTTTAAATCCGATCGTTTTAACCCTGAGGTTATCAAAAAACACGCACAGCAGTTTAGTGTTGAACAGTTTAAGCAACAGATGATGGGCTTTATTGAGACTCAGCTGGAAGAAAAAAAACAAAAAAGATTAAGTATGTAAAAAAGTACTCCGACGGGAAGATCGGAGTACTGAAGATGGTTTTTGTGACTTAGATTGCGGTTCAGTCACTAAGGCGAATCAGCGTTTTACCGAATCTTTCTCTAAATTCGGGGAACAAAATGAGTGCAAGTATGAGTGCGATGAGTGCAATAAATGTCAGGATGGCTCCTAGGGTATTATGGGATTTATCCCGTGAGTAATGCACTCCTTCGTATCGTTCTAAATCAGAAGAGGCAAGACCACTATCTATAAGTAGTTTGCCTACGCCGAGGAGGGCCATCGCTACGACCATCGTCAAAATAGCCCATTCCGGGTAGGGAACGATGAAAAGGAAAATCATCGCTAGAAGCATTAGTATACCACTTACAAAGAACATCCCACCGACAAGAAGCTGCATACCAGTGCTATATCTAGACATA
>JAHFHR010000047.1 GCA_023246815.1 bacterium
TTATGCATCTCGAAAAACTTGAAATCCAGGGCTTCAAATCATTTGCCCAAAAAACCGAACTAGCCTTCCCGCCTGCCGCCAACGCCACCACCTACAGCATCGCCTGTATTGTCGGGCCTAATGGTTCGGGCAAATCAAACACGGTTGATGCAGTCCGCTGGGTGCTTGGTGAACAAAGCCTTAAAAATCTTCGGGGAAAACGCTCCGAAGATGTTATTTTTTCTGGTTCGGAAAAAAAGACTCGTTTGGGCATGGCCTACGTCGCGATGCACATTGATAACAGCGATGGTCGTATGCCGGTTGATTACAAGGAAGTGGTCATCTCACGAAAACTCTACCGTAACGGCGAGAGCGAATACCGGATTAATAACAGCAAGGTGCGTCTGCAAGATATTCTGTTGATGTTGGCCAAGGCCAACTTTGGACAGAAAAGTTACAGCATCGTGTCGCAGGGTACGATTGATCAGGTGATCATGGCTTCAGCATCTGAGCGCAAAGAATACTTTGACGAAGCGGTTGGTGTTAGGGAATTCCAAATTAAACGCGACCAGTCAATTAATAAATTGGAAAATGCTTGGAACAACTTGCGGCAGGTTGATGCACTACTGACCGAAATTACTCCACGCTTAAATTCTCTAACTCGGCAGGTCAAACGCTTAGAGCGCCGAGAGCAGGTGGAAAAGGAACTGCGCGAAGTATCTGAAGGCTACTATGGTTTTTTGTGGAGTGAGCTTGAGCAGAAAATGAACCAGGTGAAACCGCAACTGACTGAAAAGGAAGCGGTATTACGGCAGCACGAGAAGTCGCTTGGCGATCTGCAAGCACATTTACGAAAATTAGAAAAAGAAGAATCAGGTGGTTCTGGATTCACCGATTTACAACAAGCCTACCAGAAGATTTTACATGATCGGAATAAACTGCGTGAAGAGCAGCTGATGCTGCAAAATAAAATCGAACTGGCTAAGCAGCGAATTATTGATACTGCCGCACCGATGGCGATGTCCGAGATCCTTGGTCGGCTCAAAGCTATTCAGCAGCTTGAGGAAAAAGTTTTTTCACAACTGGACACTACTGATCTGGGGGTGCGAGCCCAGGTGAAGGAAGATTTGCGTGAATTGTCGCAGCTGATTAAAGAGTTGGTCCATGAGCTGGAACACCCGAAGATGACCACCAAAGCATCGGCGGATGTTGACCCACAGTTACAAAAAGATCTAGTGGCGGTGGGTAAGGACTTGGAGGCAATTGAAAAAAGACTGTCCGCTGCGTCTGAGGCAATCGCTGAGTATAACCAAACTGAGCAACAGAAAAAGGGTAAGTTTTTTGATTTGCAGCGACAAATTACCGCGGCTCAGGACGGGTATAATAAAGCCTCAAATCAGGTGTCAGAGTTGCGTGTAGAGCAGGCTCGATTGGAAACACGCCTAGCAGATTTAAAACAAGAGGTGCACAATGACATGGGTAGCGCCGCCTGGTTAGCGAGCCATCAGGCAAAACGCATTGACGAGCACGAGGCCCACGAAAACATGAAAAAACTTAAGCACCAGCTGGAGTTGATTGGCGGCGTGGATCCGGAAGTAGTTAAAGAGTACGAAGAAATTAAAACACGACACGATTTTTTATCTGGGCAAGCTGAAGATTTACGTAAGTCAATTACTGACTTAGAAAAAGTAATTACTGAACTTGATGAAAAAATTCAGGAGCAGTTTGATAGTGCCTTTAAACACATTAATCGGGAGTTTGATCACTTTTTCAAGATTTTGTTTGGTGGTGGCAAGGCCAATTTAAATTTGCTCAGAGAAGATGAGCAGGAGGTTGCAACCGCCCTTAGTGGAGATGTTGACGGTGAAACCATTACCGAACAAAATGAGGAATTAGGTATTTTGGATCGTTTAACTCAGGCCGAGGAGAAACTTTCACCGAAAAGATTTTTGAAAAAAAGAACCGGCAAAGTGATTACCGGTATTGATATTATTGCCACCCCACCAGGTAAAAAAGTAAGCGCTATTAGCATGCTCTCCGGCGGTGAGCGATCGCTTGCGTCAATTGCTTTGATCTGTGCGGTGATTGCCAACAATCCATCGCCATTTGTGATTTTGGATGAAGTTGATGCCGCGCTTGATGAAGCTAACTCGCAGCGTTTTGCTAAAATTTTAACCGAACTGGCTCACAAAACGCAATTTGTGGTTATCACCCATAACCGCGCCACCATGCAGGTGGCCGATGTGTTGTATGGTGTGACCATGGGTGACGATGGTATTTCGCGATTAATCAGTTTGAAATTTGAAGAAGCGGAAAAGGTCGTGAGACAATAAATTAATAATTCTAAATTGTAAAAATACCGTCTTTGTAGATGGTTTTTTGTTTGCCATTTTTGAGCGTTGCCACCACTTCACGGCGAGCGGTTGAGATAATGTCGGTATGCACACTTGAATCATTGAAGCCCAATGTTTTCCAGCCCGCCTTGGTCATGCGCGCTCTGTTGCCGGTATAAGCGTCGTGGTATGAAGCGCCTAGGGCAATGTGGGTGTTTCCCTGCGCTCCGCCAATATTTTCGTCATACAGTGTTTCGGCCATAAACTTGGTTATGTGCGAGAAGCGTTTGTCGGTCAGTGAGAACTCTCCCACCTTATCGGCGTTTGGGGTATTGATCATATGCTTAAGCACGCTGTAATTCTTTTTGGCTTTTGATTTCACCACGCGGCCATTTTTGAATTCAAGCTCAATATCGGTGATCAGATTGCCATAGCGATACAATGGTTGATTAAATTTAATCCAGCCAGTGGTCCCCCGCCAATCCGGTGAGGTAAAAATTTCAAAGCTAGGAATATTCGCTCCGCGGCCACCGAGGAACTGTCGCTTTTCACCAATGGTAATGTGTAAGTCAACATCAACCCCTTTAACATGCACATTCTTTATCTGTAATTTATTGAGCTTGGCAATGGTTTGGTGAATGTGGTTATTAATCGTTTGCCATTTTTTAACCGGCGCTCTATCCTCCAGAAAGCAAGCTTTGATAATTTGTTCCCAATACTGTCCAATAGATAGCCCTGCTTCCGCAGCCATTGCTGGCGTGCCGTAGAGCGCCAGCGTCCAGGAAAATTTTCCCTTGTTTTCTTTTTCACGGCGCCAATCCATGAAGGGTTTAAAGGCTTGACCGCGCTTCATGATTCTTTGCGGATCAATGCCCTTGAGCGCTTGTTTGTCAGTTTCGGAAATAATAAAAATACTGTGGTCAACATCATCTACCAGGCCGCGCATGTAGTTTTTAGGAAAAAAAGTGAGCTGTTGATCATTGGCCAGGACAAAAAATTCCCGTTCCACATTGTGCTGTGGGTCTGGATCAGGACGGAAGTCAGAAATAATGTGCCCCCCAGCCTTCATGACCGCGCGTCGTAGTGCCGCGAGCATTGGTTTGGCATACTCGTAGACGACGACGTAGACGGTATCGCCTGGCTTGATACCGTTACCGTGCCCAAGAGCAAAATTGACTAGCACAGTAGCGTAGTTATCAAGGATTTTCTGCGAGGGATGGTAGTGTTGCATATGAAGATAGTATAGCACATAGAAACGAGTGCTTAGCGTTTCATTTTTGATCTTGACTTTTTTCTGTTGTTGTGTAATACTGGTGCTACCGAATACCTATCGAGGTACCTAGTCGAACGGTTTCGCTCACGATCTCGGCGTAAAAATGAGATCCTAACTAACTCACTAAGGTATTTTTTTTATATGTTAAAAATCAGACTCGCTCGGGTTGGTAAACGAAAACAGCCAACCTACCGATTTGTCATCAACGAATCAACTCGTGACACGCATGGCAACATGCTTGAGATCCTTGGTCACTACAATCCTTTTACCAAAGTAATTGAAGTCAAAAAAGATCGGATACTGCACTGGATTTCCAAGGGTGCGCAGCTCTCACCCACCGTTCACAATATGTTTATTGACCAGAATGTTATCACTGGCGATAAGGTCCACGCTTCAAAAGGCAAAAAGAAAAATGCTGAACCAGAAGCGCCAGTTGCTACTGTTCCTCAGGCCGAAGCACCAAGCGCTACTCCAGTAGCAGAAGCAAAAGCTGAGCCAGTCGCAGCTGAACAACCACTACAAGAGACTGCTGCAGATACGACTACCAATACCCCCGCAGACTCAACCTCAAGCGCTGAATAGTACCTAATCACAAAAAGTAAAACTTTCGCTGTATACAAAAATCCCTTTGCCAGACGGCTGCGGGATTTTTGTTGTATGGTATACTTTGACTATGCAGAGCACAGCACAGTTAGATACTCCGGTAGTGTTTTTTATTTATCATCGGCCGGAAACAACGCGCAAAGTTTTTGAACAGATTAAAAAAGTTCGCCCACGCCAACTTTTTATTTTTGCCGATGGCTGGAAAGACCAACAGGACATGGCACGCTGCTCTGAGACTCGCGCAATGGTGGAGACTATTTCCTGGCCATGTGAGGTTCGGCGTGATTATCTCGTAGAAAATGTGGGCGATCGAGCGCGCTGCACGTCAGGTCTTAATTCGACGTTTGAGCGAGTTGATCGCGCTATCATTCTTGAAGATGATACCGTGCCTGACGTATCTTTTTTTTACTTTTGCCAGGAGATGCTTAATCGCTACTACGATACCGAGCGGGTGATGCATGTTGGCGGAACTAATTTTTTACAGGGATTACAGCCCACGTCCAGTCCAATAACAGGAGATAGCTACTACTTTTCTCGTTTACCAATAGTATGGGGATGGGCAACGTGGAGACGAGCCTGGCAAAAATACGATCCCATGATGAAGCAGTGGCCAGAGACACGAACTCGTTTGTCGCTATTAAGCAGTGACAAAAAAGTGCTCGCTGTTCTTCGGGAGATGTTCGAAAGAGCCTATCGTGATACTCGTCTCGTCGTCACTCCTCCATTATTAGGCTGGGATCATCAATGGTAGCTGGCCTGCTTGGCACACAATGGAATATCTATAACTCCTGCAAAAAATTTAGTCTCAAACATCGGGGTCGGGCCTGGCGCTACTCGTGATCAAAGCTCATTTTTTAACCATTTACCCACCGCCACCTTGTCGCAACCGCTAGTTCACCCCAGAACTCAGACTATCAGTGCCGCTAGTGATGCCGAGGTATTGTTTCAATATGCTAGTAATACCGCAGAAGCTACTGATACTCCCGTCGATTTATTTTATAAATTGTTGCACTGGTTGAAAGCTTGACAGTGCCTTTGTTTGTGGTATATTAGAGGCGTTCCCACGTAGGGTGGGATTGCTACCAGGCTGTTATTCGGCAACACTCATGTTGTTCGGAAGGTCGGCAGTACTGGTTGATACTGTAAATAATTACATCGTCGTGGGTTATACCACGGCGATCGATGAACGGTTTACACTCCGTATGGCTGAGAAAGATCAGGAGTTTATTGAGCACATCGTCAAGGCAATCGTTGCCAATCCCGGTGATGTGCGAACAGAACGAACCATCGATGAGATGGGCGTACTCATTACGCTTCATCTTAACCAAGCAGACATGGGCTATGTCATCGGCCGACAAGGCCAGACCGCTCGAGCACTCCGCACGCTCCTAAAGATCGTCGGAGCTCAGAACAACGCCCGCGTCAACCTCAAGATTCATGAACCGGAAGGTTCACGACGAGAGAGTCGACGTCCTGCTGCTGCGTCCACTACTGATACGTCAGTGCTTGACGACCTAAAAATCTAATCATAGATTTTTAGTAACCACTGCCCCGCCTTTGGCGGGGTTTTGGTTTTTATGAGGTTTATATTGATGGACACTAACATCATTTGAACGTATAATAGTACTAAGTATTTGTTCTATTTT
>JAHFHR010000048.1 GCA_023246815.1 bacterium
AGAAACCTGCGAAGAAGCGGCCATGGTTATGGCCGTGTATCATTTTCGTGGTCAGTCGTTGACCGCCCATACTATGGAGCAGGCGTTATTGAGTCTAGTGAAGTGGGAAGGGGATCATGGCTACAGTATTGATCTGACTACTCAGGAGACTGTTGCTGTACTGGGCGCATATTTTGACTATCAGACCACATTGCATACCGATGTGAGTATCGTTGCGATTAAAGCTGAACTCGATCAAGGGAATTTGGTTATTATTCCGGCGGCCGGCAGGGAACTTGGTAATCCTTACTTTACGGACCCAGGGCCTATCTACCACATGCTGGTTGTAAGAGGATATGATGAAACAAAAAAAGAGTTTATCACTAACGATCCCGGCACGCGCCGTGGAGAAGCGTACCGCTACTCATATCAAACTCTTCTGAGCGCTATTCATGACTGGGATCACAGTCTCGGCGCAGGTGGCATGACTGATGCGGAAATGGTACAGGGCAGAAAAGTGTTTATCTCAATTGGGTCAGAATAACATAATTCAAAACCCCTCCGTTAGTTGACGGAGGGGTTTTTGAGTGCGCCGTGGGTTTTGTTATTGGATGACTTCGGCACTCGCTTTTGTGCTTGTCGCTACGGGCGGCTCTGGTTGAGATTCGGTTACCACCGGAACAGTAGCCCGAATAACAAAAGGGTCTTGGTTGAGTAGGGGAAACGGCAATGCAGCTCGATTGAGCAGATGCGCTTCTGCCTGCTCAAAATGCTTTGTATCAACAATGTCTGGTGCTACCTCTTGGCGCAGCAGTACAATCTCCTCGGCTTGCGTAATGGTGAGGTAAAAGTTTTTATAAATATAATATCCGAGCATCCCGATAACGCCGCATACCAGCACCGTAGCAACAGCGTAGCGTATACGACGAGAGAAGAGGATACGGCCATGGGGGATGTGAGGAAATGTGAATTTCATATATTACTCGGTAGTTTTTTGTAGCATGTATACGGTCGCCGTCATGGTAGTGTTCAGCTGGTCGCTCCCATTATTGCTGATACTGATGCTGCCAGTATTAATATAGAATGGGAGCGTTTCCACGTCGTGTAGATAGTTCACGGTTTGGGTAAAGGGCGCGGTTAGTTCAATGGTGAGTGGCAGCACACTATAGGTTCGGTTGCTGGGTTGTCGACGTTCCTCAGTGGCCAGTTTGAGCGATTGCGTTACTTGATTTTGTTCGGCGATCTGTTCCAATTGAGTGATAAATGCCAGCTCTTCTCCTTCTATAATAAACGCAGTCATAAGCAATCCTTTTCGATCCTTAACTCTGTCAAAATCATCAATAGTTTTATTGAGCAGTTGACCGCGGAGGTATTTTTTTTCAAGATCAATGCGCTCACGTTGGATTGAGTCATTGATTCCTTGGATATCCTGTATGGTTGGGAGAATAATAAAATATGTCATGACGCTCATAATTACCACCACGCCAGACGTCAGCATAGCCATTTTTTTAAGGATACTCATAGCGTTTGTAAGGTGGTATGTACAACGGTTGCTCTTAGAGAGAAATCAATATTTTCCCGTTTCAATAAGTGATCAAGGGGAATAGTCACATCAGTTAGCAGTGTTGACAATTTCAGCTGTCGTTCAAACGTGAGCAATTCATCTCTGGTGGTGGCGTTACCACTGAGAGTAAGCCGATCATCGATAATGGAAATACTCTTTAAGGTGACGCCGGTAGGAATGAGTGCTGAAAACTCCACCAAAAATGGTGCCCATGGAATAAATGATGCTTGCACTTCAGTCACATCGCGTACCAGGGCATTAAAGGTTTGCACGTCATTGTTGAAAATATTGGCAAATTTGTTGTTCAGTGTTGTTTGCCCAACGATAGCAGTAAAATGATTCTGGAGAGCTATTTTTGTCATTAAAAGCGCAGTCGCGCTGATGACTGATAGCAACAGTACCATAATAATCAGGTTTTTAAGCACACTGTATAGTTGAAGGAGATATAACTCCTTTTTTTTAGCTGGTGAAATGAGGTTGAGGCTAATCATAGTCGCTATTTTTTTGCAGTGCCCGGAGTCCGAGACCAATGGCGGTAGCAAATGAGAGTAATTTATTTTTCGGGATAACCGTTTTTTCTTTCATCGTGATGAATTGTCCAGGATCACCGATTCGGATTGGCACACCCAGTTTTTCAGAAAGCACGGTGTCTATTTGTAAAAAATTAGCACCGCCGCCAATGAGTACCACCTCAGTTACTGCTCGGGCGTGGGGAAATGTTGACTGATAGTAGCTCATTGCTTTTTTGATCTCTTGCGCAAGCTCGGCCATTGATTGCATCAGTATTTTGAGGAGCGCCCCTTCGCATTTATTTGGATCAAGGCCACATACAATTTTTGACTCCTCGGCTTTTTGTGGATCAATGTTCAACGTTGTGGCAATGGTGTTGGTAATTTTTTCTCCAGAGATTGGTAAACTCACCGTAAACTGTATGGTGTTGTGATCAAAGAGCATCAGCCCTGTTCGGACCGCTCCGAAATCAATAATAATTTTTGCAGTATCAACTGCACTCGTCTCTCCTTTTTTTGTATCACCAAATATACTACGGATAATGGCCGCGGCCTCAACTTCAAGTATCAGTGGTGTGAAACCAGCCTGTTCAATGACCGTCAGGTATGAGTCAGAAGTGGTTTTTGGCACCGCACCGACCAATAATTGTGTGGATGTGCGGGTGTGCGCTACTATTTGCCAATCTAGATAAATGTCATTCACATCGATGGGGATATGCTTGACGATTTCATTTTGGACTAACTCCCTCAGCTCCTCATGCTTTAGGGCTCGGCGTTCTTGGGTTACCGCAGTGATTACTTTAACAAATGTTTTAGTTTCAGGCAGAACAGAAATGATATTTTTGCTGGTTATTTTTTTACCTTTGGCCGATGTAATAACGGTACGAATAAGTTTTGTGAGCTGTGGGGCGTTTATGATTTCTCCATTTTTAATAATACCTGCCGGGACCGCCAGTTCATTGTACGAAGTGAGGATATTTTTTTTGCCGTTTCGTTTCAGTTGCACGAGCCGTAGTGATTGATCACCGATGTCAAGTGCAAACATGTCATGTGGTTGAGCGAGCATAGCGTTGATGGTATGAGTATTGTAGCAGGCGGAACGGTTTTCTAAAAGCTAATATTGTTCTTCCCAGTGATCAATTTCAATCAGTGGACCATTGGGGTTGACAATGGGGTCTACCACTTGCTGAAAATTTTCTGGAACGTAATTGAGAATAATTGAACCGCTGCTGGCAGTAACCTCGGCATCAAAACCTGCCATACTACCATCAATAACGAACGTTGATTTTGAACTGGTCATGTCTAGATCGTCTCCGGCATAGATCAAACCTTCAATGCCTACGGTTGAACTTGAAACGGTAATCGTAACGTCTCCTTTGGCGAGTATTCCACCGCCATATACTGTATCAGCATTGACCCGGAGTGTTTTTTTCGATAGCGTGATGGCGATGTCATCGTCTGCTACCAGAACGCCGTTGATGGTCATATTTTTTCCCGTGATTTGAGCGTCTCCGGTGACATAGATGATCCCATTGAGCACGGTTCCGGTTGGTAGATTTTGGAACTGAGCCTGAGTGTATGTTTGAGTAGCGCGATTTTTCCAAGAATTCGGATCGCTTGAGTCAAAATCAATCTGCAGCATATCAATAGTACTGGTTGGTGCCTCTTGGTAGCTGTTATTGAGGGTGAGTGTTCCCCCAGCAACAACGTTAATAACGTTACTTGCGGTCACCGCACCATCATTGACCACTACTTGTACTCCTTGTACTTTGAACACTTGGTTTGCGTGTAATCTGCCATCGTTAGTGGTCATGGCAATACCAGAGCCTTTAAAAGTAAAATTACCGTTTTGTTGACCGCCGCGGCCACCTGCGAAAATAGCGTAGTCCCAATCAGTACCGCTGCCAGTGGGACGAGTGATGTATGTTTTTACTACTCGTTGTGATGTCGTTTCGCCAACTTGGTATGTTGACGTGGCGATAATCCACGCTTCTCCGGCTACGGTATTAAAAGCTGATATTTTATAGCTTGCGTTAGCGTCACCAAAAATATTGGATTTGACGATATCATGCGTCGCATTAAGCGTTCCGGCCAAAAATGCGTTTCGGGTAGTGGTATCATTTTGTATTTTCCAGACCATATCATTGATGCCCGTTTCGGCCAGGTAGTAATTCTGTGAAGCCAAGATTTGGGCGTTGGAAATGTTACTTTCAGAATTAGCCAATGACAATAAGTATGATCCTACAATGAGTAGTGACGTTAACACTAACACCGAGATGATCAGCACAAAGCCCTGTTGTTTGTGTGTTGGCATACTTATGAGTTACGCGGGTTAATAATCGTTTTCATTTCAACTATTTCGTCCGACTTTCCCAGCTCAAGTTCAATATTGACATTGTCGCTGCCAAAGAAGTCAATCTGATTGAAATTTTCCCCTACAATCCTGTCCTCCAGCACTTCCTGGGTCGGGCCGCCGAATGGATCAACATCGTCCCATGCTACGTACGTTGACGGATCTGAAGCAAAATAGTAGACAATAACCTGACGTTTGAGGAGATTGTCGCTGAGGTAGTATCGTATATACTGAATGTGGGTATTAATGTGGCCGTCTTCAAATTGCAGTTCGTGTGCAACGGCCATTGGATTTGAATCATCAGCAGGTAAAAGCGTAACGAGCGTATCAGCTTGACGAATTTCTCGCGACATTAGATCAATAACAATGCGCGCATTCTGGGTGAGCTCAGACTTTATGTTGCTTTTTCGGAGTACTCGTTGGTTGAGGATGAACGATGACAGTATCGTCAGCGTTATCAGTATCGCAATGACTATGGCGATGAGCAGTTCAGTGAGGGTGAAGCCTCGTTGTTTTTGGTAGTGAGTATGCATAGTTAGAAATCGGCAATGACCGTTGCTACGGAAGTTGATTTTTCTTTATCGCCGATGGGGGATTGCCAGTACACGGTAACGGTAATTTTTTTAAATCCAACATCAGTCCCACTGAGATTAAAGTTGCTATCAACTAAGGTCACCACTGTTTCGCGGTTATACCGATTAAGGTAACTGGTAGTATCGTTTGATGCCGGCTGTTTTGGTTCAATGGTTCCAGTACTGATCTCATCGTATGATGATGATCGTACCTCTTCAAGTTTGGCGATTGCAATACTAGAGGCAACGGTACGGTTTTGTGAATCTCCAATAATCTGTAACGCCACTGGGAAAAATTGGATGACTGAAAAAATACCAATCATTAAAACCACGATGGCGACCGATGCTTCAATCAACGTGAAGCCTTTTTTATTGTTCAAGAATGTCAACAAAACCTGATGGTTTAATTTCCAAAGTTGATGTTTCATGTTTGGTGTTTATGAGCGCAATAGTTCCTGCTTCTAGTACCGCTCCCGTCGGGTTAAACTGAATTATATTGTTTGTCAAATTGGTAGTGGTGGCAATGTCGACTTCAGGATCAAGGATGATACTTTTGATGACCTCACTGGTTACCAGATTAACAATGTCATAACTCCCATTAAGCAGGCTCAGTTCAACAGCGTATCTGTTTTGTTCAGTGATGGCAAACTGTTGTGCCAGCCTTAGGTTGGTAGCCAGTATGCGCGCTTCACTTTTTAGTTTGCTTTTTTTTTGGTAGTGAATGAGCGACGGGGTAGCGATGAGCGAGATCACTCCGATAATACTGATAACGACCAGTATCTCGGTGATGGTAAATCCATGGTTGCGGCGCATAGTTAGATCGTTTCACTCAGTGAATACAGGGGGA
>JAHFHR010000049.1 GCA_023246815.1 bacterium
GAGCTGAGCTAAGTCAGCAACGGCCTGGTCAGTTACTTCAAAACCAATACCCTTGCTGGATAAATTGGCTTGAATTTTTTTGAGCATTAGTCTCGTGATTGCTTGTACGTCTTGCATAGATAACGGTTTAAAGACAACAACGCCGTCAAAACGGTTTAAAAATTCTGGTCGAAAGTACTGGTGCAGCATACCTTCCATGAGAGTATTTCTAATCTGCTCTACGGCCACACCAGCCTGTACTTGCTCCTGAATAAACTGAGTAGCGGCATTTGAGGTGGCAATAATAATGGTATTGGTGAAATCAACAGTACGACCAACGTTGTCAGTAACGCGACCGTCGTCCATAATTTGCAAAAAAATATTGAGGATATCAGGGTGCGCTTTTTCAATCTCATCAAGTAGTATCAGTGAAAATGGATTTTTACGCACGGCCTCAGATAACAACCCGCCGCTGTCTCCGCCGTAGCCGGGTGGCGCGCCAATTAAACGATTGATGCTGGCTTTTTCTTGATACTCGGACATATCAAGTCTGATCATGTTGTTTTCGTTACTAAAGTAGACGGCAGCTACGGTCTTTGCCAGCTCGGTTTTACCAACACCGGTCGGACCTAAAAAGAGCAAGTTAACAATCGGTCGTACGACATCACGCATTTCCGCCCGCGCCCGGCGCAGGCTTGATGCCACCATGTCAACGGCTTCAACTTGATCAATCACCCGTTCATGAATTTTTTGTTCAAGGCTGAGCAACTTTTCGGATTCTTCTTGAGTAATTTCCGTTAACGGGATATTAGTTTTGGCAGATAGTACTGCTGCTACATCATTTGCCGAAATAACTGCATTTTTACCCCGTTCAGCACTAATACCCGTGGCCACTTCTTGTAAAATTTCAATGGCTTTTTCCGGCAACTGGCGATCATGCATGTAGCGACTGGACAGTTCAATGGTTTTAGCAATCGCATCGTATGAAAAAAATATCTGATTTTTATACTCAATGCTCCCCACCTTAGACTCAAGGATTTGGATCGCTTCGTTGCCGGTTACCTCTTTAATATCTATTTTTTCAAGCGCATTGCCCAAAGAGCTATTGTTTTCAATATACCGGCGGTACTCTCCAGGAGTGGTACTGGCCAGTGCTAGGATACTGCCACTACTCAATGACTTAGCAAGTACGTCCGCTAAATCAATACTACCTTGATTGCCGGAGGTGATACCCGTCATGTCATGAATATCATCAATATATAAAAGGATATTGCCACTACGGCGGATTTCACCAAGGACGATTAACAGACGCTGCTGTGCCTCGGTTGCGGGCACACCGCTCACCAGTCGAGCAATGCTCAAGCTCACTAAACGTTTATCCTTTAAGAATTTGGGGACGTTTTCCTCCACCATGTACTGCGCAATGCCTTCAATAATGGCGTCTTTGCCAACACCATGTTCGCCAACGAGCATCACGCTTCGACGGGTGCCGCCCTGCATAATCTGAAAAATAGTTTTGATTTCTCGTTCCCGACCAATGACCGGCATCAGGTACCCACCGCGTGCCAGCAGCGTAAGATCCTGTGAAAATGCGTCAAGTACCGGTGTGGCAATAGCGGTCATTGCTCGGTCCATATTATTTTTTGGTTTGAGCAGCGCCCGGTGTTGAAATTGTTGCCACTGCTGCCGCAACTGTTGTTTGATACGCAGCCAGGCAACCACATTTTTGATTTTGTCCGTTTCAATATTTAAGTCATAGAGCAACTCTTTGACGTCGTTATCTTGAGCAGAAACTGCCTCTAGTAGTTCGGTTACCTCAACTTTTTTTTGTCGGAACTGGTAGGCTAAAAAATATGCTTCAAATAACAGTTGTTGTACCTGTGGACCAATAATCACCACCTGGCCAGTACCAATGTCTGGCTGTAGTTGTAAGTTATTTCTAATTTTACTTTTTAACTTAGAAAACGGTACGCCGATACGACTAAAAATAATCTGCGTTTGTTCAAACCCTAGTAATGCAATCATGAGATGAATTGGTGCGACATAGGCATCGTTGAATCGATGGGTCGCCTGCCAGGCTTTAGTGATTGCTTGATGGGCGTGGGTAGTGAAATAATCGGCAACATCCACCATTTTATTGCGGGGCAACGTTTTTGTTTGTTCCCAAGTAATTTGCCGAAATACCGGTATCACCCCTTCAAATTTTTTTTTAGGAATGTGTTTCAGCTTTTCCAGTTCACGTTGGAAGCGGTAGAGTAGATAGCAGTCGGTCCCCAGTGACAGCCAAAAAATAAACAGCTGCCAACTTCGCGCACGGTAAAAATTAAGGACGGGTTGACCGCTGGCAATAAATAAAAATAGTGCCCAGCTCAGCAGCACTACTCCCAGTGCGCCGAACAGCAGTAGGGTGAAATTAATACTGTTGCGCACAATCAGTCTGGTCTGATCCTGCGCAATTTGCAGAAATGAAATTTTTTTACCCCAATACAGTAACACGCTACCGGTCCAGGCCTTCATCGGCATATGGTGGCATTCTTCGCAGGTTTTTTTATCAACCAGTCCCCGTCCAGCACAGCTGGGGCACGTGAGAAATTGGAGCTTTGGTTGTTGTAGCTCTTCCATATATTATAAAAGTCCTTGAGCGTTGTACCACAGTTGGTACACTACCAGTGGCGGTAAAAAAATCCACAGCGCAAAGAAAAAGCAATAGATGAGAGACCAAAAAACCAACCCCACTGTTCTTACTATAATTTGAATAAGTCGCATGAAAAAACTGATGATGCGCCCTTCAATGTCATATTGGCCGAACATCGGAGTGAAGATATTGCGCAGCCACACCCCAATACCAAGAGCTTCTGCTTGTTCTTTGATGTTGCGGCCAGTGGATAGCACCGCATTAACTAAACCTTTGGTGTACCACCAAATTGGCCAAAACAAGATGTCGCCAATAATATCCACGGCGACGAATTGCAATGATGTGATTGCAAGATTTTTACGCATAATTATTTTAAATTATACCACAAATCTTACGTTTTACGAAAAGAGACTACTTTTAGAGTAGCCCTTTTTGGATGTTTTTTCTGATATCTGCCATGAGTGTCAGATAAAATTCTAGATTATGAAGTGTTGCCAGTCGCATCGCCAGCGGCTCCTGTGTCTTAAACAAGTGGTGGAGGTAGGCTTTTGAGTACTGTTTAAGATTGGTCTGATTGATTGGCGAAAAGTCTTTGGCAAATTTGGCATTGGTGATGTTGATGGTTTTATAAAATGTACCTTCCCTAGTCCCTCTCCCCTTGCGGGAGAGGGTGCCCCGAGCTTGTCGAGGGGCGGGTGAGGGGTTTTTCCAGATATACAGTCGGCCATGCCGTGCTTCACGAGTCGGAATGACACAATCAAACATATCAATACCATGCTGGACTGCGGTGACGATTTCTTCTGGTCGGCCCAGACCCATGAGGTAGCGCGGCTTTGTTTCCGGCAGCTCAGCCACGGTCCAGTTTAAAATATTTTTCATTTTATTTCTCGGCTCACCAACCGCCACGCCCCCAATAGCATAGCCATCAAAATTAAGTTTCACTAATTCACGAGCTGACTCTAGTCGTAGCTGTTTATGGGTTCCTCCCTGAACAATACCAAACAGCGCGTACTTAGCTTTAATCTTTTTTTTATGTGCAATGCAGCGTTTGGCCCAACGAGTAGTGCGTTGCATCGCCTGCTCCACCGCGGCATACTCAGCTGGATAGCCAATAACATCGTCAAACGCCATAGCAATGTCCACACCCAGTTCATGTTGGACGGTCATTGATTTTTCCGGAGGCAGCAGATATCGAGTACCACTACTAGGATCGGCGAATTGTACACCATGTTCGGTAATCTTGCGAAATTTTGATAATGAAAAAACTTGAAAACCACCAGAGTCAGTTAAAATCGGACCTGACCACTGCATAAACGCATGCAGTCCACCAGCCCGTTTAATAATTGGCGTTCCTGGTGCAAGCATGAGATGGTAGGTATTTGATAAAATAATCTGCGGTTCAAGTACTACAAGCTCTTCAGCGGAAATATTTTTAACCGCGGCTTTAGTAGCAACTGGCATAAAAAACGGGCCGCGGATAATGCCGTGGCGCGTTTTTAATTCGGTCAGCCGGGCGGCTGATTTTTTTGATTTTTTAACAACGCTGAACATTCACGTTTATTATTCGCTAATGTCTACTACCAATCCTCGTCCCCCGCCGACAACATCATCTTCAAGATTTGAGGTGACGGCTTTACCGGTTTTGGTGACCACTGACTCGGTGACGGTATCAGTACCGGACAGTACCGGCTGGTCAATGAGAATCAGCAACTTTCCAGTTTGTTGTTTTGTTGGTGTGACCGACACGTCAAACCATAACGCTACATCGTCAAAACTTTGGTTAGGATCAACCGTATCAAGCGACCAGGTAATGGTGTTATTAGCACTACTGAATGAAACTTTTCCTTTATTGGTTAAGAATTTATTCTCCCAGGCTACCCCCTTTGGCAGTGTCGCACTAACCGTCGTGTCTGTAAGCTCGTGGAGACTATTGGCGATTGACCAGTAAATACGAAAACTGGTTTTTTGGCCAACCACCGGCGGCAACGGTCCGGTGCCAACGGCAATATTGTCATCATCAAAGTAACGGCCAGTGACCTGCAGTTCAACGTCAGTATTGATGGCATTGATGATTTCATCACTTTCAACGGTTACTTCAGTGACTTCTAGCTCACCAATTTTTTGCATCGTTGCGCTCGCTTTACTGGTAACGATCAAGGCAATACCGCCACTCGGTGCGTCCTTGAGCGCCACTACCGGAATGACAAAATCAATAGTACCTTCGTCAAGCGGTCGCAATACATCAAGTGCTGGTAATTCATCTTTTGTCCAAGTGATCGTATTGCCCGACAACGTGCCGTTATTAGCATCATCAACTTTTTTAATATCAGCCACCGCACCATCGATGGTAATACTAATCACCACATCATCAAGCTCTTTTTGACCTAAATTTTTATAGACAATAGCGTAGTTTAAGGCTTCCTCAAAGCTGATTGGTTGACTCTGTGCTGACCCATTGATAATCAAATCAAGACTGAGTCGTGGATCAATCAACTCAGTTTCCAGCGCTTGCTCTTGTTGCAATGAAAACGTGTCTGACGCTTGGTCAACAAAGCCAATTTGCGCCTTGAATGTGGCGGTAGTAACACCATCTTCTGGTACATATCCGCCGCTGATTTCAATAGTACCCTCTTGCTTAGCGCCCAGTGTGGTGATGATCCACTGATTGTTGAGCTGACGAGCATCATCTTCACGAGAAAAAGGGGCTGGTGTTGATTCTTGAAATACAAAATGTGGGGGGTACTCAACTTGGATGCGGATATTTTCCAGATCCTGCTCAGCGTTATTTTTATAGGTAATGGTATAGGTAACTTTTTTTTCGGTTAGTGTTTCGGACGGACCGGTGAGCTGTAGCTCAAGAATTGATGAGGTGATTTCGCCGCGGAATGTTTGTGTTTCTTTAAATACAGAGCTGAAATTATCCGGCCGAAATGATGCAGTCGTTGACAGTGATCGGATAGAACCGACTTCACCAATAAGTGAACCAGTAATCTCAATACGGCCTGTACCACCAACTGCTACATCGCCAATGGTCCAGGTAGTATGGGTATCATTGTCTGACGGTGGATTGGCGCTCTCAAAAGTAAAACCATCAGGAAAACGAAAAATAAATTCTAGCTCACGGAGTGGCACCGACTCAATATTTTTATATTCAAGTACATAGGTTACCACA
>JAHFHR010000050.1 GCA_023246815.1 bacterium
TGTCCTTTACTAAAATCGCCCCGGCGTAGAGGCGATCACAGGTGCTGCGGGAGGCAATAAGTTTAGTGATGGCCATGAAGTAGTCATCCCAGGTTGGGCGGTAGTGCGCTCGTTCTTCAGCCATAGTAGCCATAGTATAGAGGTTAATAACCCATTTATTT
The DNA here is from genome assembly GCA_023246815.1 of bacterium. Taxonomy (GTDB): domain Bacteria; phylum Patescibacteriota; class Patescibacteriia; order Buchananbacterales; family UBA6539; genus JAHFHR01. The sequence goes on from JAHFHR010000050.1 coordinate 162, forward strand.
TATCAGCAACAGGCTGCTTTGGCAAATATCACAGTACTAAAAAATCCCCTACGGTAGTAGGGGATTTTTTAGTAGAGAGTTAGTTTTCAACTTTGATACCAGGTCCCATAGAACTGGAGATGCTGATACTTTTGATAAATGTTCCTTTAGACGATGCTGGCTTTACCTTTTTCAGTGCATCCATGAAGGCATCATAGTTTTCTTTAAGCTGCGCTTCGTTAAAGCTGGTTTTGCCCACGGCTTGGTGGACATTTGCGGTATCATCACTTTTGAAGTTGATTTTACCTTTTTTTAATTCGCCAACCGTCTTTTTTAAGTTTTGAGTGATCGTTTCATTTTTTGGTGATGGCATCAGGCCGCGCGGTCCGAGTACTTTGGCAACCACCGCCAGTTTAGGCATCATGTCTGGTGTGGCGATAGCAATGTCAAAATCCAATTTTCCTGTTTTTTTAATTTCTTCAATCAGATTTTCACCGCCGACAATGTCAGCACCGGCTTCTTTGGCTTCAGCTTGTTTGTCAGGTCCAACAAAGGCAATAATACGTTTTGTTTTTCCAGTACCGTGTGGCAACACGACGGTACCACGAATTTGCTGATCGCTTTTACTGGGATCAATGCCTAACCGGACGTGTACTTCAAGCGAACCGTCAAATTTAGTGTTGCCGGTTTCTCTGGCCAAGGCAAGAGCATCGGCAATTGAGTAGGTCTTTGTCCGGTCAACTTTTTGTAATGCTTCCGTGTATCGCTTTGAGCGTTTCTTTACTTTCTTCTTCATAGTAGATCCTTTCGCGGTCATTGAGTGGTTACACTCTCCCGCAAAAAATTAGTAAGTTATCTTATCGTTTGGTAGGTACCAGCACCGGCTCAACTGATCCGGGGAACTGCCCGGTGATTTTATACTCAAAACAATTACGGCCGATGTCATACTTGAGCTGCCCAGGGTAGGTATTTTTGGTGTCACTGGTATTGGCAGTCTCAAAGTTGGCGCACAGTTCAAATGATTCTGCCCCCGCCAGAATGTACTCATACGGTTCATTAGTCTGCGGGTCAGTAGTGGTGACAAAAAATTGTGAGTTTTCAAGTACGTCCAGTGTTTCAGGTAGCGCTTGATTTTGCGTGTAGTAATTGTTAATTGCGTAACTTAACTCTTGTAAATTATTGATGCGCGTTTGGTCATAGGCTTTGGCTCGGGCTGTTACCGGAGAATCAACCAGGAAAAACGCGCCGACAAATGAGGCGACGATAACCACGAGTGATACAATCCCGAATGCCTTGGCGGTTGGCGTACCCACCAGTGCCTTGTCTGATTTTAATTCAAGTGCATAGTAGATGAACACCCAGCCGACAATGGTTAAGATAGTCAAACTTTTGAGTAAGAATCGGGCCGTGAAATCACCATCAAGCATTCGGAAGACAGTGGTAATTAAATCAGTGATGCCAATGGCAATCGCAATAAATAGAATAACATAGGTAATCCACACTTTTACTCGGTTGTGCGCTTCAAGTACTCCTTGCGTCAGTGCTTTTCTCACTAAGATGCTGAAAAGATAAAACAGGGGAGTAGCCACAATCAGCGCGGCAATAGCCAATTTTACGGTTGTTTGGCTGAACGGCTGATAAACCGTACCTGCCACTTCAAGTGGGAGGATACTATTGATGAATTGAAACCACAGCGTACCGACACTCGTCGCTACGATATTGAGCGTGAAGAATAGCGTCAGGTACCAAAACAGTGCTTTGGCACCCTGAACTTTTTTTTGAGGCATGGTTTGTGTATCCATATGTTTTGTTATTATTTTATGTTAATCAACAACTTCAACGCCCATTTGACGTGCGGTACCGGCAATAGTTTTCATCGCCGCATCAATGTCGTGGGCATTTAAGTCAGGCATTTTTTTCTCGGCGACTTCTCGGAGTTGCGCCTTGGTGATTTTACCAACTTTTTTCTTGAGCGTTTCGCCGGACCCCTTTTGAATATTAATTGCTTTCTTAATCAATTCAGACGCCGGTGCCACTTTTGTAATAAAGGTATAGGTGCGATCTTCAAATACCGTAATTTCCACCGGTGTTAATTCACCCTGTCTATTTTTAGTAGCTTCATTGAACTTCTGGCAGAATTCAGCAATATTTAAACCATGCTGACCAAGTGCCGGCCCGACTTTGCCGCCGGGACTCGCTTGTCCGCCGATGATGACCAATTTAAGGACTGTTTTTACTTTTTTAGCCATAGCGTATTGTAGTTACAACTTTTTAATTTGTAGAAAATCAAGTTCCACTGGAGTTTCTCGACCGAACATGGAAACCAATATTTTTACTTTGCCACGGTCTTCATCAACTTTATCAACCTTACCTTCGTAGTTTTTGAACGGACCATCAACGATGCGCACCGGTGCGCCGATGGTGACATCAATAGTGAAGGTTGGTTCGTCAACTCCCATGCGGCGTTGCAGCTCTTTGATTTCTTTTTCTGAAACAGGGGTTGGGGTGGTGCCGGAACCGATAAAGCCGGTGACGTTTGGCGTGTTACGCACTACGTACCAAGAGCTATCATCAACCAACATTTCTACCAGCACATAGCCCGGGAAGATTTTTTCAGTGATCGTTTTTCGTTTACCATTTTTGATTTTAATTTTTTTTTCGGTCGGAATCAATACGTTGAAGATTTTATCTTCCATGTCCATTGATTCAATACGTTGTTCAAGGTTACGTTTGACGTTCTCTTCATACCCGGAGTAGGTGTGAATGACGTACCAACGTCGGCCTTGTTGTAGTGTTTGTTTTGGCATAGGTTAGGCAAAAATAACTTGGAGTAGTAGATTAAGAATGTAGTCAACGCCACCCAGAAAAATAGCGGTAGCCAGTGACAACAGAATGACAAACATCGTGTGCTGAATCACCTCTTTTTGGGAGGGCCAAACCACTTTTTTGAGCTCTTCACGAGATGTTTTAATATAACTGGTAACTTTAGCGATCATAGGAGTATTTGGTGGATTTTAAAAAGGCCTTTCGGGCCGTTATGAGTATTACTCTTTATTGTTACTATAGTAACAGATGTGTTGGTGTTCGTCAAGGGGGGGGGTAGTCTTTGCAATTCAAAGCGGTCGCCTCAGGACGACCGCTTTTTCTTATTGTAGAGTTTTTTTAAATATCCAAATTTTTCACGTTTTTGGCGTGCGCATGAATAAACTGTTTGCGCGGAGCGACTTCCGAACCCATCAAAATATCAAAAATCTCATCAGCCTTCGCAGCATCATCAATCGTGACTTGTTTCATAATACGAGTTGCCGGATCCATGGTAGTTTCCCACAGCTGCTCAGGATTCATTTCGCCAAGACCTTTGTAACGTTGAATAGTCAACTTCGGAACCTTATCAGTTTTTTCTTCCTTCTCTTTAGCTGGAGTAGGGACAACGCCGGCTGTTTCTTGATTTTCCGCTTCAGCTTCTTCAGCCGCGGTGGTGATGGCCTCATCACTGATGTTGTGCTTTTGTTTGTAGGTGGTCAGCTCTTCATCGCCGTAGAGCCAGGTAACCTCTTTACCTCGTTTGGCGCTGTAGAGCGGTGGTTTAGCAATATACAAATGACCTTGTCTGATGAGCTCAGGCAAGTAGCGGTAAAATAATGTTAGCAGTAGTGTTCTAATATGCGCGCCGTCAACATCGGCATCAGTCATGATAACCACTCGGTGATATCGTAGTCGCTCAATTTCAAATTGTTCGCCAATGTTGGTGCCCAGAGCGATAATCAGGGATTTAATTTCAGTATTGGCCAGCAGCTTATCAAGCCGCGCCTTTTCCACGTTCAGGATTTTTCCACGCAATGGTAAGATCGCTTGAAATTCTCGGTTGCGGCCTTGTTTGGCTGAGCCACCAGCAGAGTCACCCTCAACCAAAAATAGTTCTGATTGAGTTGCGTCTCTGCTTGAACAGTCTGCCAGTTTTCCAGGGAGGGTAAGCCCTTCCAACGCACCTTTGCGCAGTACCGTTTCCCGGGCAGCGCGAGCAGCAACACGGGCACGCTGAGCCAAAAGACATTTACCGACAATCGCTTCAGCGTCACGGGGGTGTTCTTCAAGCCATGTTGATAAGGCGTTTGAGACAATGCCGTCAACAATTGGTTTCACTTCGGCATTGCCGAGCTTGGCTTTAGTTTGACCTTCAAACTGTGGGTCTTTGATTTTAATGGATACCACCGCAGTCAAACCTTCACGCACGTCTTCGCCGGTGAGGTTGTCTTCTTTTTCTTTAAGAATGTTTTGTTTACGGGCGTAGTTGTTTAAACTGCGGGTGAGTGCCGTACGAAAACCGGCAATGTGCACCCCACCTTCAGGATTGAAAATGTTATTAGCAAATCCGAAGAGGTTTTCATTGTATTCATCGGTATACTGGATAGCCACCTCAACTTTGGTTTCATCCTCTTCTTTTTCAACATAGAATACATTTTCATGTTTTGGCTCAGTGCGGTGGTTTAAATGTCTGACGTATGACGCGATGCCACCTTCAAAGTAGAACGTGTAGGGGAGCGTGTCTTTGTTTCGTCGTTGGTCAACAACCGTAATTTTAATGCCTTTGGTGAGGTATGCTTGTTGCCGGAAGTGGTCAAGAATAGTATCCAGATTAAATTCAAGCACGGTAAAAATTTCGGCGTCAGGTTTAAAGGTGATGGTCGTGCCGGTACCACTAGCTTTACCCACTGGTTTGACTTGGGCTTTTGGTTTACCCCGAACGTACTCCTGCACCCATGTTTTACCTTCCCGTCTGACTTCGGCTTTTGCATACTCAGACAGGGCATTGACCACTGATACGCCTACACCATGCAGACCGCCGGATACTTTGTAGCCACCGTCGCCGAATTTTCCGCCGGCGTGCAATTTGGTCATGACCAGTTCAAGGGCGGATTTTTTGGCTTGTTTGTGAGTATCAACCGGAATTCCTCGGCCGTTATCAGTAACCGAAACCATGCCGTCGTGATGCAGAATAACGGTGATGGTGTCGCAGTAGCCGGCCATAGCTTCGTCAATGGAGTTATCAACGACTTCCCACACCAAGTGATGCAACCCTTCAGAAGCGGTATTACCAATATACATGCCCGGCCGTTTACGGACCGGCTCCAAGCCTTCCAGAACCGTGATTTGTTGAGAAGTATAGGATCCGCTATCGGCTGGCTTTTTGTCCAGTTTTTTCGTGATTTCTTTTGCCATAGGTAAAATAAAAAAATGTTTTTGTTTCAATACAATCTTGGTTTTATTCTAGCATTTTTTTGTTTAACTTTCAAGTACATTTTTACTTACCAACGCTTACAAAAGTATTAATTTTCTGGTATAATTAAAACATCATTTCTATGCCTCAAGCAGGAGGACCTAACCAGGTCAGTAATTTTCAGCTTAAAGCCAGCTACTGGTATGTCAGTCATAAGGCGCAGGTGCGTCGTGCGTTCACCGGCGGACTGATAGTAGTATGTCTGGCACTGTATAGCTATAGCTTTTATCAGCTGGGGCTTTTCTTGATAGTACAAGGGCCTGAAGAGTTGAGGCAGCTTGATCAGCTCACGGCCAGTAGCCTTAATTATCGTGGTATTAACACCCGTCAACA
>JAHFHR010000004.1:0-3630 GCA_023246815.1 bacterium
CATTGAGATCCGTTTCTGGTTTAAAGGGCAGTGTGTTGGTGAACAGAAAGTTAAAATGTCTGATTTACCCGGTGTTCGGTTTTAACTTTTAAAGTGTTCGCTTTTATCTTTTTGGTAACAGCGATTTCTCCACTACACTCCTGAGCCTGCCCTGAGCCAAGTCGAATGGGTCGCTCCGGTCGAAATGACAATTGTGGAAGTTTCGTAATTCACAGCTAAATAGACAACTTTTCCTTGGATTATTGCTGGAACCACTGCACAGTTCGCTTGGTTCGTGGAGGTAAAGAAGTTATCAAACTTTTGGTATGGTTGGGTAAATCAATAATCCATAAGGAGTCGCTGTCTTCTGCCAGAGCTAGGGTGTCGTTAAGTGCGGTAACCGTAGTTCCCAGTGGTAGCCACAGATTATAGAGGCCTTTTTTCGTAGTCAACCAAGTAAAAGGACCCAAATGTCGGGTGGCGTACGATGGTTTAGTGGTCTTAGCCAACTCTAAGTCACGCGCTATTTGTAGCGATGAGGTGGTGCTATCGGTAAATTTATGAGTGACAGCATTATATGAAAATAATCTCCCGTTCTGGCCAGATTCACTAATCAACAAGACATTTTCTAAGTTGGGGTGCCAAGCGGTACTATATATTGCCTGTTTATCAAACGTATTTTTGAGATTAGGTTGTAAAATATCCCGATCAATAAATTCACAATCGTGATAATCAAAAGTGCTCGCGAGCACAACACAAGAATAATAGGTGCGTGAGGAAGAGATAGTTAGTGTGCTGGTAACTACTCCACTTAGTAATACAAAAATACCGTTGGTACTAGGGGTAGCTTCCAAAATTGGACCGGGCAGGCTGATAATTTTTTTAAGCTGAGCTTGCTTTGGTTCTAATACGATAAAATATTGTGAACTAGTGGCGCTCTGTGGCACACCAAACACCAGTGCCCGATCGCGTTTGGCAAAGCGATATTGAAAAGTGCCGGGGAAGGTTTGTTTTTCGCCGTCATTGAAGCGATAAAAGGTTAATAAGGCCGGAGAGAGGTTGGTGTCAGTTACCGCCACCAGCCCAGTTTCTGGTGCTAGCTGCTGGTCAGCCAAAGAAATAGTGATCAGTCGGTATCGTCGCCATACAATAGTACTTAGTATAACTACAAGAATTAGCAAGGCCCCCAATAAGATTCGTTGCTTTTTGTGACGATGAGGTTGCGGTGAAGCAGGAAAAAAGGTGGACATATTTATATTAATTTAAAAAGTTATGCACAGATTAAGACGGCATAGCCAGCGTAGAAGTTAAAATTATGCTATAATTATAACATTGTTTAATTGAGGTAAGCAAGGAGGATGTGAAAGAAAATTATTTTTCTATCAAAAAATTTATCGGTTTTTTTGCCATCATGATTGGAAGTCTTGGTGGTTTTTTGTTGATAAACATACCACTAGCCACTGCTTTAGGGGCCACTCCGGCGGTGTTTGATTTTCCTAATATATTGCCCACTACTACAATTCAACGAACAGTTCATATATCACGTGGTGGCTTGTCTAAAATTAAGACTTTTAAGGTGACGATTGATGGAAATGGCGCCCCATTTATACAATTACCTCGCCAGAAAATTATTTTTGCTGGCGAGGCAGCTACTGCCCCAGTAGTTTTTATCATCAAACCTACTACAGCTCCACCCGGCAGCTATAGTGCTACGTTACACATTACTCCGCAGGCCACGCCGCAACAACTAGCGAGCCTTTTTAATAATGATAGCAGTGCGGCCACCCGTCTGCTGTCAGCAGTCGCTGTAAAAATAAAGTTTTCTATTACCGACAGTTCTCGCCAAGAATTAGAGATTACAGCCGTGCACCTCGACCGTTTGGCTAGTAATGCTACTGGCCAGACGACCGTGCGTCCTAAAGTCACCGTGTACAATAGTGGCAATGAGCCACTCACCATAGATAGTCTGCAAATTTTGTCTCCGAATCAAGATTTTACTTGGCCAGCCATTTCTTTAAAACCAACCGTGACTATCGATCCATATGGCACCACCGTACTTACTGTTGCCGATACGGTTACTTTACCCTCACAGTTGTACCCACCACTGACCGTAAACCTCTGGTCTAGTGGAAAAATTATCACGAGCTACGCCAACGCTACTTGGCCCGGAGCACCAACAATCAACCATACTACCAGCTGGTGGCAGGAAATTTTTTCTTGGTTTAAAAAATAAAACATGCATCGCTCTCTACTTCATTGTTATGTGCGTCTGGCAAGTCTAGTGATCTTCACTCTCAGTCTACTTGTTTGGCCAGTCGCTGCCGCCCAAGCCACTGGTGTTTCGCCTGGCATTATTGAATTGAATGATTTAGCCAATGGTCTTAAGATAGAGAAAAGTATTCAAGTAAGTCGTGGTGACGATACGGGGGTCGCTGTCTTTCAAGTTACGGCTGCTGGTGAAGGCGCCCGGTATCTAGAGTTGCCTACAGCCTCGATCACCATACCACATGGCGAGCGCAGTGGTATTTTTTCATTTTTTATTCACCCCCAAAATGCTCCCAATGGCACTCTAGAGGCCACTCTTACTTTTATCAAAGGAGTGACAACCGAGACTCAAGCAGGGGTAGCCGGGACAATTACCACTGCTCTAAGCGTCCAAGAGGGTGCCGTGGCTAAAATAAAATTTTCGATTACCGATAAGCAAATCAAACAGTTTTTAATTGTTAAAGCCCAGACGGAACAAACTGAAGTTGGCCAAAAAGCAATACTTAATTTTATTTTCCGTAATGAGGGTAACGTGGATGCTAAACCAGATAAGATCGTATTGTCCATCAGCGAGGAGACTGATCCTAGTCGGGTGATTATCATAGAATTAAAGGCGGAAGATTTGCCATTTGTTTCCCCGAGCAAAGAACAAGAATTTGTGATCCCTCTGCCACAGGAAATACCACAAGGCAAATATTTTATGAAGGCCGAGTTTTATAGAGGAGATGATATTATTTTTACTCAAGATAAGATGCGGTTAGTGGTCCACCCCGCAGGAACTTTGGCCCAAAAACTTAGTACCGTGAGCTTTACTACCAACCAAGTTGTGGCGCTACCAGGAGAGTTAATTAAGCTCGATGCGGTAGTTAAAAATATTGGTAGCGTCATTACCAAAGTGATCTGGTTTACTGAAGTGAAAAAAGACGGCAAGACGCTTGATTTATTACGCTCGGATGAAAAACTTGTCCCGATGAATCAAGAGGCTAAGTTTACCTTAACTTTCCGCCCACCAGCCAAAGGTACTCATAACTTTGATGGTTATGCGTCTTATGGCATCAGCGAAACAGAGCGCCACACCATCACAGTGACAGTAGGGCAGAATAATTTATTATCCGGGTCAGTTTGGTATAGCGTTGGTGGAATAGTGGTGGTCTTAAGTCTGGCTGGTTTGGGCCTACTGCTGTGGAGACAGAAAAAACTTTCTCATCGCAAAAAAATAACAAAGTATTTTGCCAAACGAAGTGGCGCGCGTCGTCCAGTTCATAAAAAATAAGTATGATTTTTTTTCTAGGGAAGGGGGTGACTGTATGAATTATCGTTTAGCAACTACTATTGGAGTGGCGTGGCTTGTGTTAGCTGTTATTATTGGTGGCTTGGTACTTTCTA
>JAHFHR010000004.1:3640-19660 GCA_023246815.1 bacterium
GTTAGACATAAAAATGCGATGTATCCACCACTAAATGCCCCAGCGTATGTGCCGCCGGTTGATAAAAATAGTCCCATGGGTGACGCTGCCAAAATAAAAGTGCGTGTGGATGGCACCAGCGAAGACACCTCTGACATTAAAGTAAATGTCCAGCCCAAATAAAAGTCGGTAATAATTGTTAAAAATTAATTTTCTAATTTAATATGAATGACAATCCCACGGAACCCATGGGTGGAAGCAATAAATCCCATCTGATTATTGGACTGTTGCTTTTCATTGTGGGCTTACTTATCATTTTGGTGGCTGTCTCCTTGCGCTCACAAGCCGATGATTCCACCTCCAGTTCGACCGTTAATAATCAGGCGCCGACAGTGGACAGTATTACATTATCTGCCACTAGTGGTGGTTCGTCAGCAGCTAGTTTGGACATGAACGAAAATTCGACCAAAACAGCCTACGTTCATGGGGCCTATACCGACAATAATGGCTGTTCAGAAGTTGCCACTGGCGGATCGTTTACCTTGGTGCTTTACCGGAGCGCAGTGAGCAATGGCAGCAGTTGTACCCGTAATGATGCCGACTGCTTGCGTTCTTCTACGACCGGTTATACTTGTAATTATAGTTCCCTGCCTGCAAATACTTGTGCTGGTGATACAGATGTCACCGCCAATTATGAATGTTCTGTGCCGGTACAATTTTTTGCCGATCCGACTGACTCGGGCAGCTATAGCGCCCAAAATTGGGTCGCTCTAATTACCGCCACTGATTCTGGGAGTTTAGCCGGTACCAATAGTGCCACCACGGAAGTGAATACTCTCACCGCGCTTAATGTGGGTAGTACCATTAGCTTTGGCGCTTTGGCTCTAGGCGCTACCAGTAGTGAAGTGGCTTTAACGGTCACCAATACCGGTAATAATAATGCCCTTGATGTACAAACTTCTGGTACGGCGATGGCGTGCACTGTTGGCACTATTACACTGGCCAGTGAGAAAGTAAAATATTCATCGTCAACCGGTCAAGCCTTTGGTAGTATGACGGCTTTAACTGGTTCGGCTGCGTCGTTGCGTATCAGTTTGACCAAATCAGTTGACGGTGGCTCTGCCTCGAACACCTCTACTTATTGGAGATTGCAGCTGCCCAGCTCTGGTTTGTCTGGATCTTGCTCTGCTACAGTTACATTCACTGCGGCCTAAAGATGATTTAGTTCGTGCGATGGCAGACGCCATAAATAATCCCCTACGATTTGTTGGTCGTGGGGGATTTATTTTTTTTGTCCCAAATTTGAGAGTACTGCTCTCGGCCTCCGGCCGATCGTTTCAACTTGAAACTCCCTGGATCGAATGCTGGGCTGGAGGATATTGGCGCTCGAGTCCGTGTATCCCACACTATTTTGATTATATGTATACAGACGCTTTACGGAAAATAAATCGAGATGCCATTACCATTTAATGAATGTCCCCGCAGCAGAGTTGACTGGGTATCCCGTCGAGTAAACGCGCCCATTTCGCAGCAGAGCTGCGGGGAATTTACCCGGAGAGATTCAAGCGGCGGCGATTCATTTAGTGCCGGATGTATTGGTGTTCTTGAATTCGACAAAATTATTGAAAGTGAAATTGAAAAATTTTTAATCACTTTCTCGGCAATGAAAAATAAAATGTCGTTCCCACGTTCTCTTGGGATTCGAACCAAATTTCTCCGCCATGCCCCTCGACAATCGCCTTGGCGATATAGAGCCCGAGGCCGGTACCTTCGGTTTCTTTGGTTTGCACATTATCGGCGCGGAAGAATTTTTCAAACATTCGTGGCTGCTGGGCCGCAGGGATACCGAGGCCGGTGTCTTTGATTGAAAAGATGATCTTGGTTTTTTTACTCGTATCACAGGTAATTTCTACGACGCCATTTTCTTTGGAGTATTTCACGGCGTTACTCAATAGATTTTGAATGACCTGACGAATCTTTTCACCATCGACGGTGAGCATCAGCTCTGTTGGAAAATCGGCGGCGCGTTTGAGGGTAACTGTATGCTGCTCGGCTACGGCCACCAACTCCGTAAATAGCGACTGCACAATCGGCACTAGATCAACTGGTTTTTTCTCAATGGTAAATTTCTTGCCCGTATCAATCCGCGAAACATTTAGTAAATCATTCACCAAATTAATCATGCGGGTATTGCTGTCGAACATCTGCTGGATAAAATCTTTTTGATCCGGAGTAAGCGCTCCGGCTTTGCCTTTGAGCAGGAGCTCGCCGAACCATTTGATACCCGTGAGCGGGGTACGCAGTTGATGCGAAGCCACCGAGACAAATTCGGATTTCATATTGTTGATCTCGATCTCCTTTTGCCGGAGACGCTCGTGCTCCAGCGTAGTGGCCACCCATTTGCCCATGAGCCGGACAAAATCATGGTCGCTATCCGTAAAGCCGGGATGGTGCGGTTCCGGAGCGAGGAAGGCCAGGGTCCCAAACAGTTCACCATTAACCAGTATAGGGACGCCGATGTAGGACTCCAGTTTAAACTTGGTATAGCAAGCATGAGCCTGGTAGGGCGAAGCGGTCATCTGGTCAATAGCCACGACATCGTTATTTTTGACTGTGATATCGCAATACGTTTCAGCCAGCTTAAACACCATGCCTTCTTTCAGGTTTCCGCCCGCGTCATGGCAGTGAAGCACGGTAAAGGTTCCGTCGGTAATATGGCTAAGAACACCAAGCGTGGTGTGAAGGGAACTGGCCCCCACGCGCAGGGCCTCGCGGAGCTGCTCGGCTAACGATAGTTCCGAACGGGTGGTAATTTCATAGAGCGAACGCAACCGCTCTTGCGTGGTCCGTAAATCTGCTGTCATAGTTTCCGCCAGCTTCAAAGCCCGCGCCCGCGATACCGCGAGCGTATAGACGAGGTAACTTAAAATCAGGCTGAGCAGCACTCCACCGCCTGCCAGTAACCAGGGGCTATAACGCTCCGTCATTCCCAGACCAAAATCCGAGGGCGCAAAGAAACGAACTGTCCAGATATTCCCGGCTACCGAGAGCGGCACAATTTTTGTAAATGCTCCCTGGGAAGCGTTAGCCGTCAGATCATGGTGGCCTGATTCGTACAAAATATGGGCGTCATCGGTCGTGGCACCGTCAAAAATTTCAAAATGAGTCGTAAAATTAACCGCATCGTTTTCGGCTAAATCCTGAAATAATGTATCCGTGCGAAACGAAGCCACCACATACCCAAGCAAGGCTGAACGCTTTTCCGAAAGCGTCGTGATGGGAGCGGTATTAGTGTAAACCGGCAAAACAATCAGAAAACCTGGCGACCCTTTAACCAAGGTGATTTTCCGCGTGGCCGCCGCTTCGCCACTATCCCGCGCTCGCTCCAAGGCCTCCGCGCGCGTGGCTTCGGAGTTTAAATTAAACCCAAAGGCCTGCTCATTACCCGCCATGGGCTCAACATATGTCACGACATCATAGACATCTTTCACGGTGTCGGGATGGATTTGAAAATCTGGATAGCCTACGCCGTTAATGGTGTCATCGGCTTTCACTCGTGCGATATATTCCTCTTTTTTATCAGCCGAGAAATGCTCGGCAAAGCTCAGCGCATCAATCCCCGGATAATTTTTGGCAATATCTAACGACGTAATGTACGCTTCCCATTCGTTGCGTTCGACCGATTTACTGGCCGCATAGAGCCCCTTGCTTCCCTCGAGGACATTAACATATTTGGCAATTTGATCGTTCAGCTGGCTGGTCATCTCGCCGGTCCAGGTATCAAATTTAGACTGGACGATTTCATGAGTGCTGACACTAAGGTTATGCACAGCTAACCAGGTACCGGCCAGAGCAAGGCTGAGTACCACGAGGCTCAAAATAATCGGCGAATGGCGACCAGGGAGTTTCATAGTTTATCTTAACTATTTATTTTTTTTCACCATAAAAGTCTTCTTCTTTTAATCCAGATTGAATCAAGATTGACCGAAAAGTACCATACGGTACTTCTTTGTAAGTCATTTTAACGGTAACATTTCTGGTCGGGTTGCCGATTTTTCTAAATCTCGCGTGAGATCCTTTTTGGCGAATAAAAAAGAAGCCCTCTTTCTTAAGGACTTTTAAAATTAAGCTAAGTAATACCGACTTAGGCATGTTTTAAAGTAAATGGGATCAGATATGGTCTTTCCACTTTATGGATTTTAGAAATTGGAGTGTCTTCAAAGTGAAGCTCCAAAGCTTCCTGCAAGCTTTCCAGGGATTCTTTTTTAGTCTTACCGAAACTAGAAACATTAGTATTAATGTTCCAAGCCACATAATACTTACCTTCTTTCCAAACTACATTTTTGAGATCAATTTTGCGCATATACGTAACTTTAGCTATATTTTACCTTGAATAAAAAATAAGTCAAATGTGGGCCAATGCAATTTTATTTCCGATAACTAGTCAGTACCCACCGCTCGTCTTCGTGTGCCCAGCACCACCACTATCGCGAGCGCCCCGGCTAGGGTTTAGAGAACGCCAGCGGAGTGATTGCATACTATCTATTTTTGGATTAAATAAAGCATTGGAAATGTCTTTTTTGTTTTATATTAGCCAAATTATTGTCTCGACTATTGACAAAAATCAGTTTTTATGCTATATTCTTCTGTTGCTCTTTAAAAATTGGCTAACTGACAAACATTTTGCCTTTCTTTAGAGATAGCTAGAATATTTGTCAGTTTAACCAGCACTGTAAGGGAAGTACACCCACAACAGGAGGAATGTCATGACGACCCTCAGAGCACCTCGTATCGCCGCCGCCATCGCTGCCCTCTGCCTCGCCGCCTGCGCCTCGACCGTGCCCAGCCTGCCTCGACGACCGCCCGGAGTGACGGGGCTGGAGACCTTCGCCGTGGCCTCCGAGGTGCCGATGCACATAAACTATTGGGACAGTGCAAGGGCCTCGATCGAGGAGGTCGTCGTAAACCCCTCCCAGGGGAAGGTGCGTCTGGCGCTCCCCAAGGGAAGCACCATTTTACTCATCTTCTTCTACGTCGACAGGAGTGTCTCCTGGTCTGACCACCGGACCCTCTTCCAGACCCTGTACCAGGGGCCGATCTCGAAGGGGTCCACCATAATCGATGGGCGACACTACTACGAGAGGTAGTCTCGCCCTCAGGCCGACACCCTGACCAAAACTGTCCAGCCCAGACACCGCTCTGGACTGCCGCTCTTTCGTCCCGCCTTTCTCTGATCCCGCGCCACATCTGGCGCAACCAAGGCTGTGGGCAATATTCTCACGAACCGGAGTCCCACACTTTGTTTCTAAAGTAATTTTGAAACAAAGTATGACTCCGGTTTTTGTTTTGATAAATTATTATTTCTCACCAGCAATTTCAGTTGGTGACATTTTGTCACCGGTTGAATTAAAACGTATCTTACTTACCAAGTGCTTTATTTTCTGGCTTTTGTAAAAAATTTTTCTTTGACACCACCGATCGCCCCAGCCGATTGCTTAATTTTCAATTATCAATTTACAATAAATTTACAATTACACAATTTTCAGTTTTTATTGTCTCTGAGTGAATTAACAATTTTCTGAAAAATCAGGGTCAATTCATGAGTTTCTTTCCATAGCTTCCTTAACTCTTCCGTCTTTTCTGGACAACAAGTTGAAAGCGTTCTTAGCCAGTATTTTGTTTCTTGCGCTTCTTTCTTGCAGATAAATATCTTATTCTGAAAATCTTTTCTTGAACTCGCATTATTGGCTTCACAATAATTAGCGCCCATACTGGTTCCAGAACGAACGAGTTGATTAATTATTGGCCGGCTAATATTATTTTCTTGAATGCTTTTACAAAATTTGATTAGCTCTTCACTGAAAATGGCTGTTCTTTCTTCTAAATCATAATTGTTTGTAAATTGGGGCATTGGAAATTGATACTTGATTGAAAATTGTAAATTGATAATTGATCATTATCAATAATACGGAACATACCTTCGGTGTCGGCGCAATCCGTTTCACGCATTTTGCCGTCTGGCGCTGGTAATTTCAACTGTCTACAAATTGTAGATAGTTCAAATTTACCCTCGTTTTGGACCCTCGCTTTCATTGCCGTCCAATACACGCTCGGCCGATCACTATTGGTAAGTGCTTCTACCACATCCACAACCGAAAAATACCACTCGTTATTATGAAGTGTTTTTCTAATTTGATTACCTTTAAACAAGGTAATTTTTGTGGTTTCCGGTAAAATATTTTTTGATTTTTTCATAAAGGTAAGTAGTGCAAAATAGTACCTACTTTACACCAGCTTATTGTTATCTGTCATCCGCCCTCTCGTCCCCAGCACCATCACTATCGCGAGCGCCCCGGCCAGGGTAAGCAGCGTGGTCCACAGATGGAAGTACGACAACACCGTGGCCAGTTTATTTTCTTATCTTCCTACGTTCTTTACCAGGGGCAAGAAAATTATTCGGGCTGATGACTTTTTTCCCGGTCAATTTTTCTAATTCGTGCCGCGCGTTCCCAGCTACCCGCCCGCCTTTTACAGCTGACACGGCATTTTCATCATAGCCTTCCGCCAGATCTGTTTCCGCCACCTGGCGAGTGGATAATTCAGCCAACGACGTAAATAATATTTCTGCCTCAGACATGTGGTCACGCAAATTATGACCCTTCAAATTTTTCAGTTGTTTGTGATCTTTAACCGAAACACCACTCCACTCGCGGTGAATAATATCAGTCAGCTTGGCATAGTCAATGTCTTTGCTCACTCCGTGATCTCCCCAATAATCGGTTAACTTATTGCGTATCTCCTGCCCGCGCATGCGCTGCTCGATCCATTTGGGCGACCGGCCAAGCGCGAGCCAGTTATTTCGAGCTCGAATAACTGCTCCTTCCGGATCAATCGTTTCTTTCAGCCGTTCATAACCAACTTTAGCCAGCCATATTTTAAAAGGTTCAGCTTTGGGAGAAGGGATGGATTGAATAATGCGTAATAGTATTTCAACATCCGCCACATCAGTAAGACGCATTTTTCCATCTTCGGCTAGTAATTTCAACTGGTGACAATTTGTCACCGTTTGATTTCCCTCTATTTTTAGCCTTTCTTTTAATTTGTTCCAATACTTTCTGGCTGTCTGAAAATTAGTTTGTTCCGTTAAAACCCGAACAACATCAACAATGCTAAAATACCACCTTTCCTCTTTTTCCGACCATTCGCGACGCACCGGTTCGGTTTCAAATAAAATAATAGATTTGTGAGGAGGCATATAAACAGCTATGTTACACCAACTGATTTTGGCCTTTGGTTTTTCTCACCACCAAGAGCACCACTACCGCCAGAGCCATGGCTAGCGTGAGTAGCGTTGTCCACAGATGGAAGTATGACAACACCGTGGCCAGTTTATTTTCTTTGACGATAAACGTTTTGAGTGGCGTGGGTTTACTCTTGATTCCTGAAGCTGGATCATAGGTGACGGCATAAATGGTGTGTTCGCCCGGCGCTAATTTGGTACTATTCTGATCGTGGGTGAATTTCCACAGACCTTGCTCGTCCGCCTCGGTAGTATAGACGACCACCTGATCGGAATGCAGAAAAATCGCTACTTTGGCATGCGGAATGCTAGTACCGGAGAGCTCAATACCATTTTGCAACGTGCCCTGGCGAACATTGGTAACGGTGGGCAGGGCAAGGATGGGCGACTCTTTGGTAACCGTAAGCTCATTGATGAGCGCCTGGCTGGCGGGATTCACGACAGCCTGAATAGTAACCGTGTTCACACGCTCTGATTGACTGACAACGCCAGGAGTATTGGCTACTACCCCAGCAGCGCCGGAATTATTTACCACTCCCTCCGCGGGAGCCGAGGCAGAACTGCCGACTGCGGCCCCAGAATCAGAAACGCTGCCATTTATTCCGCCACCCGACGCAGCATTCACTGGCAAATTCAGGATAATCGTATCCGAGATAGTTTTGGTAGATTCTCCATAGCTCGTGTAGAAGCGGACATACACCGTATGCTCACCTGGCAGACACTGCGCTTGCTGTTTCAAACCGCCCTGCTCGGAACACAAATTCCAGGCTTTGGTAGGACTAAATGGTTCCTGGACAGCATCATGCAGATCGGCAAAATTAGAAATCGCCATGGCAGTGGTATCCGCGCCAGCGGTGAGGATAAGAGTAACTGCTGATGAGTCAGTCTGCCTAGTATCAGCATTGATCGTAATATCAAACCCGCCGCGTGGTTTCTCCGGAGCGCTGAGCGCATTGAGAGGAAGAACCGGAATAGTTACGGTTTGGGGAACACTACCGCTGGCATGAAATGTCCCGCCGCCCCCGCCGCTACTGCTTCCACCCGCTCCCACATTCGTTTCGACTGTGGGAGACGGATTCACTCCTATAATTTGTTCGTCCACCCCCACAATCGCAATCGGCAAACTTGAACTTGCCGTCACGATTACCGTGGTGGAAGCCGTTATAACGGCCGGAATTTCACCCAGTGTCACGTAGGCGGCTGCGGGCAAGGTTGTTTGATTACCGAACGTGTCGTAAGCAGTGATTTCAGCGTAGTACGTTGTCTCCGATTTCAAGCCGGTAATAATAGTGCTATGCGTTCCCATAATGCCGAGGTCGCTATCTTGTTCAGTACTCCAACGTTTTGCTCCTGTTGTGCGATGCGCTTCGACTGCCGCCAAGTCTTGGCCATACCAGATTTCATAGCTGTCAAAATTGCTTTCGCTCGCGACTGGCGACCAGTTCCATTGAATTTCGGTGGTGTTGGCAGCAGCGCCGTGGAAATTGGCGAGACCAAATGGAGCTCGTTCATCAACACGAAATGGATTAGAAATAATTCTATTTTTGTTGCCAAAACTATCTTCAACATCTAAGGCTACTCGTGCCAGATCAGTTTCAATTCCAGAAAAACTTCCTGGCACACCAGTAATTATTCTTTTCAATACTCCATTAGCAGCGATATGTATATATTTATCGCTAGTAGGAGCATCCTCGTTGGTTCCAAAGAGAAAGAAATTTGGTTTTATATTCCAATTCACTCCATTATCCAGAGAAAAGGTCGTATTTACCATTGCATAACCCGTATTGTCCAACGCTTTATACTGGATAAAAATACTATTCTGCATTGGATCAAATAATTCCTGCACTTCTAACTCACTAACTATCGGCCCCTTTAAATCTACCGCCAACGGTTCACTCACCACCGCACTCCCCGCTTCAATTCCATCGGTCGGCTTGAGGCGCACGTACACATGCGGAGCATACACATTACCGATATCCGCTTTCGCATCCCAGATAAAGGTATTGGCAATTCCGTTTGGCGATGTTTTGAGCGTTGCCAGGCCACCGTGATCATTGTCGATCACTGCCGGGGTCATCATTTTTTCTTCGCCGGTAAAATTACCCGTCAAAGAATATTCATACTTGGCGAGCGAGACATAATTACTCTCGGCATCTTTGAGGACATACCTCACATCCACATATCCGTCATCGGTTTTTTGCTCCGCTGTAGTAATGGTCAACTGCGGCGGACTATTTGTAATCTGCACGTAATCACCAGCAATCTGGACTTGGCTCAAAATTTCGGGCACCGTTTGGACGATGTCTATGAGAGGAGTGTCAGTTGCTACTTCGGTTGTATCCCCCGCCGGGAGTGTGACTCCACGATCCGTATCTACCACGCTACCGTCCACATACAACGTTGTCTGATCATCCGTTATGATTACGGTAACCACATGCTCTTCGGTCGGATCAAGCGGGGCAGAAGCAGTGAGCGTGGTCGTGGTGTCATTCGTACCAACAATGACTACTTCCAGCTCGTGTCTTACCGGATCTTGCGTAATCGTGACTGTGGCTGGTTCGGAAATAACTACCGTTCCGGTAGATAGAGTCGTCTCGATAGTGTTTTCTACCGGGGTGATAGTAACCGTAGCCGATGACGATACAACGGGCGTAGCGGTCGTTGTTCCAGCATTCACGCTTTCGCTAGGAACTGCTGGCTCAATAACCGCCACAATTGAAACCTCGGGACTACTGTTGGTACTTTCCGCAAGGGTCGGCGTTGTTTCAGTGACGACGGCTGAAGTTGGAGTAAGCGTTTCAACTGGAGCTGATACCGTTGGCTCGGACGAAGTGGTTGGCTCTGGCGCTACCACGGTTTCATCTTCCAAACAGGTTGATACAGACAGCGCTCTAAAAGCCGCGCCAGTGAGTGTGGCAGTATCAATACCCACTCCACCGGACAAAATCCGATCATCCGCAGCGTAAAGTAGCCACGTTGGAGTTTCCGCTTCACTCGAGAGCCACCACTTGGCCCGCAGCTGGCTGCCGTTGACTTGAATTTTAAATTTATAGTTCTCGCCAACATGCGGAACAAAATCTGCTAAATTGGCATTGGTAGCGACAGTTGGCAAGCCATTGACCAGGCCGGCAAATTGCACCGTGCCATCTTTAAAAACTAATTTCCAAAGATTGTTATCATTGGCATGACGGATAATAACGCTCGCCTCGCCGCTGGATGAAAAGGTTACCTCACCGGTCAAAACATAATCATTTGCCGGTAGCGCCGCGCTGCTCAAAGTAGACAAATTATTCGTACTCAAAATCGTGCCGCACGTGCTAGGAAGCGCACTGACCGGCGTAGTTTCCGGAGCAACTTCCATTGCTCCGAGCGCCAGGGTGCCGGTGGTACTCACCGCAATATGCCAATGGCTCGGATCATCTAGGCGCACCAAAGTATACCCGCTGGCATTGCTTTGCCCGCTGTGTAAAATAGTTTCGTTTAAACAACCGGGAATAATACTCACGGCAGCGAGCGCCCCCGGGCACACGCGCACCGACGCGTCAGAATTGGTCTTGGGTAGAATTAATTGTACATCCCCGACACTTGATATGACCGGCTCGGCGAGTGACAGCCAAGAGCTGCCGACTGCGGTACCGACGACCTGGTTAGCCAAGTTGAGATCACCGGCCAGAGTTACAGAAGCGGCTGGTTCTCCTAAATAATTTATATACACCGTACCGGTGGCGCTCGTCAGCGCCGATCCGGTCGCATCGGTAAAGGTAATCGCCGGGTTGCCAGAGGCGAGCGTGAAGGCGGTCTCAGGTCTTTCGTAATCTACCGTTAATGATAATAGCTGCATGTCATGCGAACAGTCACTCACGAATTTGGTACGAAATAAAATCGTGCCGGTGGTAGCGGAGAGAGCAGTAATGTGATCATTCACTTCGCTGGCGGTATTAAATTGAGTCAATCCTGAGTTAGTCCAACCAAATTGACTATTCCAATAAAGCCAGGTTACGCCACCGTCTACGGACAACTCGTAGTACATCTCTCCCCCATTTTTATTGGCTACTTCGGTAAATCCGGTCCAGGCCTTGAGCGGAGTCACAATCAGCGGCACCAGTGATTGCAGCGTTGCTTCACAGGTGAGCGCTTGCGCACGAACCGAGGTAATACTAAAGGTATTTTTTAAATAATTTAAAAGTCCGCCGGTGCTTGGAGCAGGTGTAGGAGCGGGCGTAGGCGCCGGAGCTACGGCTGGGGCCGGTTCGGGTGTTGGCTCAGGCACTGGAGTTGGCGCAACAGTTGGCTCCGTCGTCGGCGCAGTCACGCTGGTATCAGCCGATGTTCCACCCGCAGCCTCAGGCACGACCGTAGAGCCTGATTCAACCGTGGCGTCAGTATTGAGGTTAGTCGTGTCGCCGGTTGCGGGTGTTACCGATGTTTCGCCGCTCGCACTCCCTTCAATGAAGGGAACAGTCTCGCTGGAAGCTGGTTGTTCAGCTCGAAAAATTGCCACACCGTCCACTACCTGAATTTTACTGGAATCGTAGAGGTAACTAAGCGGCTGATTGAAATCCCAGGTCGAAGCGGCGGCGTGCGTGCGATTAGGAAACAAACTGGCGCCAACCACGCTCACTAAAAAATACCCCAGCCAGATAGCCAGGGTTCCGAGGACGACGGATAGGGAAACAATCCGGCGCAACCGATAAGTCACAATAGCCTGCTTGTCATTACCGGCCAGTTCTACCGGAGAGATAAAAATATAGACGGGCAGCGAGATAATCAATAAAAATGCTTCCAAAATCAAAACGCTCGCCGCAATGGGAATGGTGGCGAGCGGCGTGGCCGGCACTAATTTTTGTTTTTGTAGACTAATGAGACTACCGAGATGCAAAATAAAATTAAGCCAGCGTTTTTTGAGCATACGTCTAAAAAATAAAACTCCTTAACTTAAGCGAGGAGTTTTATTTTCTCTATGTATCGCCCCTCTCGATACCTGCTGCGACAAGTATACAACTTTTATTGAAATGGAGGAAGCTACGTGCGAAGACGCACCACGAGACTGCTCTCGTTCCACTGATAGACGAGCGAAACCCAGCCCCGGCACCACGTGCTGCCGCCCCAGTAGAA
The DNA here is from genome assembly GCA_023246815.1 of bacterium. Lineage (GTDB taxonomy): Bacteria > Patescibacteriota > Patescibacteriia > Buchananbacterales > UBA6539 > JAHFHR01. The sequence goes on from JAHFHR010000004.1 coordinate 16,035, forward strand.
GCAGCGGACTTGGCCAGAATTGCCGGGGTTGCACCAGCCCGGGAAAACAAGATACTTGTTTTTCAGTTTGTTGGACAGTTCGCTATTTGACGAATTATTAAGTTCCGCCAAAATCATTGTGGCCTCCGCTTCTCCCAGGCCTGTTCTGACCATCTCTTTATCATCGATTGATCGCCTAGCAGTAAAGCTAACGGCCTCCAAATCCAGACCAACTAGACGAAAGCTCTCCACCACCCGGCAAGTCTCGGACTGCTCGGCACGAGCAGGCCCGGCCTCTGGTGGGCGTCTAGTAGTGGGCTTTGGAGCGGCAGCTGCTGGCTGTATACTAATAGTTGAAGCAGGTTCGGGTAGTTGCGGCAGATGATCGTTGAGGGCGGCACAAACGGTGTTGATTTGCTTTGTGATCTCCTCAAGTTGTCCTAGAATTTTTTTAGCTTCTTCAGCGGTTAAATCAATTTCCAACAGAGCAATCCGCCTGTCTGCTGGCGTTTCCTCAGCCAGCTTGGCAAGTGCGGTAAAGATTTGCTCTGCTGCCGCTAACGTGGGCTCGCGCAGATAAGCGCTGACAGCTGGCGCTTCCTGGCCCACTAATAAGGCCAACTTAGGTACCAGTTGTAGCCATTGTCGTTGGTTATTATCAAAGTCAGCAACCAATCGGTCATGCTTTTCGCCCGAAGCAGTTCTGATGAGAACTCGTAAAAGGTGCGGGTCGGCTCCGGGCCGTTCTCCGCCGATGGTTAAGGCCAGGGCTGTTTGATTACTATCTACCGCGCCCTTATTGGCACGGCCAAGACGATCCCGTGTCTGTTGTTTCTCTTGTTCTAAACTTGTCTGGCATGCTTCAAAACGATCCTGGAATGGTTGAAATAACTCTATGGCCAAAGCCTCTCGTTCATTGGGTGTCGGGGGCATATCCGAGCCCAAAACTTTGGCCGTTAATGTTTCAAAATCAGGAGTTTTTTTGAAGCGCACAATTGTATCTTGGAGCGTTAACTCGGCCGTATCGGCTGCTAATTTGCCAGCGGCTAAATCATCCATTATTTTTCTATCATTCACGTCCAAGTGCCGTACTAAATCAGCCCGCACATTGGCAAGCTGAGTATGTAATAGGAGTAACTTGGTGTAATCCGACCAAACCCTTTTTTCATCCGCGGACCATTCTGGCGATGTCGGAGGTGAGTCTACTATTCTATCATGTGGTGGATTGTCTGGGTTCATAGAGTAGAAATTACTTGTAACTGTAATTACTTGTAACTCAATATCCAATTTTCACAAATATGTGCTAAAATTAGAGTAGAAGGTTACCACAAGTTTTACCGCTAATTTTAAGCACGTGCTTGTGAAAAAGTCTACCATTTTTTTATCTAAACATCAAAAGCAACTCCATCACTTGTTCAAACGCTCCGGACTAGCGATGAATGTTTTGAAATATGGATTTTCTGGCGAAAGAATCCCCACCGATCGCACTGCTTCCAACCGCTGTGGCTAAAATTCTTTTTCTCTCTGAGTTTTTAGTTCCTGCGTACCAACTTGCTTACCAACTATAGACGGAGCACAATTTTCCCCACACAGCAACGCAGCAACCAAAGCTACTTCACGCAGTCCCAAAGTACGCTTCATAGAGACGGTCGTAGTTTTGAGCTTGGTATATATAGTTGAGTTGATAGGTAACTTTTTTACTTATTTTTGGATCATTTTTCATTTGGGCTATTTTTGAGCAACTAAATCTCTATTTATTTTATCATAGAAATCATTGACTACTTTACAAATTTCATAAGCAGTATCTTTTAATTTATCTGCCGCCCGGGATCGTTTGTCAGTCTTATGATTTTCTTGATTGCGATACGTACCAAGCAAGACGCTGAAGTCGTCGCCTCCGAACTGCATTAGTTCTTTCAGGACTTTATCTAGGTGTTCTTCGTATCTTGGATCATTTTCAGCATTATCATCTACATTGGAACAGCAACGCTGCACTAAAGTGTTGATACTTGCCACAGCTAGAAAGAATTGATCTGAAGGACAGTTCCCACCATGATTGTTCTCAACATCCATCGCATCATTTCTGAATGTTTCTTCAACCCTTTCCTCAACGTTAATACCTCTAGAAAAGATATTCTTAAGCAGCGCTAAATCTGCCTTAAAACTGGCTTTTTCCAAACGATCCCGGATCGTGGCTTGAACCTTAAATTCCATTCCGACTGCTTGCTCAGTGGTTAGACCCATAGTATTTTAAAGATGATTTAAGTTTTAAAATTGCTTGTTCAACATCGCCAAATACAACGCCTTCTTCGAGTTTGTTAGTCATGCGTCCAGACAATTCGTGGAAAGCAGCGTTAATTTGCCCTTCCGATCACGACTGACGTGAATTAAGTATACCAAAATCGTATAAAACAAGCAAAGCTTCGAATCACATGATCTAAAATGTAACCCACCGCCTATTCGTTCTATGAATTAAAAGGTAACCTTAAGAGTTTTCAGATTTTACTCTTAAGTTAGTACCGCTATGGCGAGCATGAGTTTACATTCTAGACAGGAATACCTCCAAAAAGTAAAATCCAGGTATTTAAAAGCAACTAATGAACAGAAGAGCGACATGCTCGACGAGTACTGTGCCAACACCAAACTAAATCAAAAATACGTGATTTGTTGTTTAAGTCCTAGAACTTCCTTGGTTCAAAAGATAGCTCGGGAAAGAAAACCCCGGAGCTGTCACTATACCAATAATGAGGTGTTCTATTTAAAGCGGAGCTTTGTTGTGTAACCAAGCTTTTTTTGTCTATAATTAGCCAAATTAGCTAAAAATCCGATAAAAATAGCCTTGATTTTGACCTGCTCGCCAAACAAAAAAAACGCGCTGGGAATAGCGCGCCGGAGGGGTGGCGGATGAAGATTTACAATGTTACTACACGGCCAAGCCAACTAGGGGCTTAATTTTTCTAATATCCTCCTGCACCAGTTGCATTTGATGGCCCATGATGGTCATTTCCTCATCTTTTTTCTTCGCCAAACCTACGAGCGTATCGAGCGTAGTGGTGATTTCGCGCAGGTCATTTTTGGTGGCCATATTGGCTTTAATCCAAATTATATTCTCCTCATGCTCCAGGCTTTTTCTCGCCAAAAGATCAAATATCGTATCATGTTCGGTTAATTTGCCTTCGACCTTATCAAAATGCTGATGGTGCTTGGTTAATTTTTGCTCGATCTTATCAAAACGTTGATCAATTTTATCAAAACGCTCATCATGCTGCCCGAGCTTATTTTCAATATTTTCCAACTTTTGGATTATTTTGTCTTCGTTCATAAAATTAGCTTACCACGACTTACGCGTTTACTGTCATTCTGAGTGAAACGAAGAATCCCTTATAGTTAAATATAGCCGTTTAGTTAGCGTCAAGGGATCCTTCGCTGCGCTCAGGATGACAGCGATGTTCAAACGCGTAACTCCTACTTACTTATACAAAGATAATCTCATAATGCTAGGGCCTTGTCAATTACTAAACATCCCCTGTTACCAAAAAGATAAAAGCGAACACTTTTTACAGATTTAAAAGATAAAACCGAACACATCGTATTTTTGGTAATTTTCTGGTAGGATGGCGAGTTTACTAAATAAACCACTATCCTAT
>JAHFHR010000051.1 GCA_023246815.1 bacterium
GACTACTGGAGAACTTCAGCGTTGGGTAACTCATCAACCACTGCTTCAGTTACAGAACAATGGAGCAATGGCGCTTTGGTAAATCTTACCAATGGCGGAAAGATGGTCTCAACTTCATCAGCTGTTACCTTCTCTAGATAACCTGCTTGATGTAGTTGGAAGTTACACAAAGCCAACCCCGCCCTTCGCGAAGGGCGGGGTTTGGTTTTACTCATCAGCGCTTTTTTGCTACAGTGAAGTAAAGTTTTATGCGAGCAGTTTTTAAAAAAATAGATCAATTGTTACCATTAATCATTGTCGGTTGCGCGGCCGTGCTTATTTTTTCCAGCATGATGCGGGCTGATATTCAGCATGATGACGCGACCTATTCATTTCGCTCGCTGACGTATTTAGATTACTTAAACACGGTTGATCGTCAAACCACGCCACTACTGTGGTTCGGTGCAGTGCCGTGGTGGGGGGTCTTATCGTTCCATGATCACCCGCCGTTGGTGTTTTTGATTCAGCACCTGTTCTTTATACTATTTGGTGCATCAACATTCGTCGCGCGGCTGCCATTTGCCCTGGCTGGTGTCACCTCGGTGTATCTGACTATACTGGTTGGTCGTAAGCTCTACTCCCGGCCGGTTGGTCTACTAGCTGGTGGGCTTTTAGCGATATTGAGTTACCATACCTGGGCCAGTAGTATTGGGTACTTAGAGTCAATCGGACTTTTTTTGATGCTCCTGGCGCTGCACCTTTTTTTGATAGCGGTAGAGCATAAAAAGTTTTTCTGGGCGTTTGGCGTCGCCCTTGGGGCAACACTACTCACTAAGTACACGATGGTGTTCATTGTTCCGGCGTTATTACTGTACGTGCTGGTTAAAAAACGCCAGCTATTTGCGGATTGGCGTTTTATCGGTTCGCTGGTGCTGGCAGCGCTCATTTTTTCGCCGGTACTGTTCTACAATTTTCAAATGCTACAGGCGCGAGGACATTTTGATTTACAGTTGTCACTGTTACTCCATCAAGATTTTTCTCAAGATTGGCCTGGTATTACTCGTGATTCAGGAGGACTTCATTTTTTGACTATCGGCAAGGTTCTTTCCAAAACATTGTCGTTGCCGATGTTGCTGTTGGTCATCGGTGCTGTTGTCTATCTGCTGGTTGAGTATATTCGAGCATTTAAAGAGCAGCGACACTTACTCTTGATGTCAATGCTCTTTTTTGCCACACTACTCTTTGGATTCATTGGTGCTCAAGCTCGTTTTTTGTTGGTGGTGACACCCTTTTTGATGATGGGAGTGAGTACTGCATCTTGGAGTGTATTTGAAGATGTAAGACATCGATTTACCATGCGGTCGGGGTACACAATCGGAGTTGTCGTGATACTTGCTGTTTTTGTTTTCTGTGAACTATTTTATAATATTAACACTAATCTGTTACGTGAGCCCATCGGGCAACCGCTACGACATTATTCTTCGTATCGCTGGCCAACCGGGTCGTTTAACCAACTGGAACAATTTTTGTTTGCTGAGCGTTTTGGAGATATTGGTTATCCAAAGCACATTCGTACGAGGGCTGATTACCGCATTGACTTGAGCGAGTACGGCGGACGCGATATTTTTATTTACGACCCTGAATTAAACTGGTTTTCGACACTATGGTATTTTGATCGCCTTTCCGTTTTTTATGGTATTCCATTTATTGCAGCGGCTGGCTTTGCAACTATTTTGCCCCCAGATGAATGGGTTGCTTATTTTTCGGAAACGAAATTTGATCAGGTTACGTTAATTGTCGGCGAATCGGATACTGTACTCACTTCTACTCATAATCGGGAAGAGATTAATTTACTGGTTAAAGACTTCATCAGTGCCGGGGCACATGTCAAGGAGATTAACAGTGGCTCGGGTAAACATAGCTTTACACTTTATACATTAAGTTTTTAACAACGAATATGCAACAAAAACGCAACATTATAATTCTTTTGATTATTGTGGTCATTACCCTTGTTAGTATTGGTGGATTGATGTACTATCTAACGCCAGCTTCAGATATTCCAGCCCAGTCTGAACCAGATCCGAACGACTATTTCACGCTCACTATCGTTAGTGATGACTTGACCGAGGACGAGATTACTAGTTACCAGCAGCGTTTTAGTGAGGTCGTGATTGAAATTCAAACAACACCTGATTTTGTCAATCCCTGGTTTGAGTTGGGACAGATTAAAAAGAATGTTGGCGATTTCCGAGGTGCAGAGGCAGCCTGGCTTAATGCCAATGAAATCCGTCCAAATAATAGTACCTCATATGGCAACTTAGCTGATCTGTACACCAATTTTTTAGTTGATTATGATAAGGCGCTGGTAGCATATGAGCACGCAATCCAAAATTCTCAGGATGAGTTCTTAAACGTCCAGTTTTATCGACGACTGTATGAATTTTACTTGTACAATCTTAAGGATCTCGGTCAGGCAGAGGCGGTGCTGCTACAGGGGATTGAGGATAATTCCGCGAGCAGCGAGCTGCCAATTTTACTTGCTCAGTTTTATCGTGATCAACTAAAAGACATTCCTAAGGCTATTGAGTATTTTGAACTGGCATTGAAAAATGATCCGACTGATGAACTAGTCAAACAGGATTTAGACGCGTTAAAAAATCAATAAGCAATGATAGTATCACGCTTTCGCTCTCGCTCCGGCTTTGGGCTTATGCTCATTCTACTGGTAGCGGGAGCGTTGCGTTTGTTTCAGCTCGGCGCTGCTGACGTGATCACTGATGAAGCGCTGATTGCATTTCGCTCAATCGGCTACATTGATTTTTTTGCCTCTCCCTATCAGACCACTCCCTATGAGTGGTTTTCTGATGTGCCACGTTGGGCGATGTTGTCATTCCATGATCATCCGCCGCTAGTATTTCTGTTGCAACATTGGTTTTTTATGCTCTTTGGTGAAAGTGTATTAACGTTACGTTTACCGTTTGCCTTGGCTGGCACGGCTTCAGTCTATCTACTGTATTTCGTCGGCAGAAAACTGTTTAATGAACGAACTGGGCTGATCGCTGCAGCACTACTTGCAGTGTCTCCTTATCATGTGTGGATTAGTCGTATTGGACTCCAGGAATCAGTAGTCATTTTTTTTAGCTTGTTGACATTGTATTTTTTTATAAAAAGTTTTGATGATTACCGCTTTTGGTATGGTTGGGGAGTAGCATTAGGTTTAGCGTTTTTAACAAAGTACACAGCTTTTATTTTGCTTCCCGTGTTTTTGATATATCTTGTTTGGAAAGAAAGACACCTTTTTAAGCAGATTCATGTTTGGTTGGCGGTAGCACTAGCATTGTTAGTGTTTAGCCCGGTGCTCGTATACAACGCCTCTTTGTTTAGTGAGCGTGGGCATTTTGATCTACAGTTTTCTCATGTTTTTGGACAGCAGGTTGAAGCGTGGCAGTCCTTGCCTGGAAAAATACAAGCAGGTGGTATTGCTGATCGTCTTTTTGACCTTGCGCCACGATTCTATCAAGGATTGCTGTTGCCGATGAGCCTACTACTGATTAGTGCGCTTGCATACCTACTGATGAAGTTTTTTCGTAGTGCACGTGATGACCAAAAACCATTGCTTTTGTTAGGACTCCTTTTTGATTTTTATTTACTTTCTTTTTTACTGACCGGTCCAGCCAGTCGTTTTGTTGTCGTAATTACGCCTATTATTGCTTTGATAGCTGGATGGTTTATTGCCGAGCGCTCACGCTGGTTACGGATTAGTTTAGTGAGTGGGATTATTATTTTTGAGCTCTTTTTTACCGTTGATACGTTATTTTTGGTTCAACCGGTGGGCGCTGAAGATGTTACTTACTCTCGTTTAAGGCGGGACAGTGCTTTTTGGGGGTATCACCAGCTTGATCAGTTTATTGAAGCTACCGTGAGCAATAAGCGTCCGGCAGTTAGTTTTTCCACTCGCTACCGTTTTCTTGAAGACATTAAGCAGCAGGCGCTAACTCGTGCTGCCAATAATGAACCGGCCGGTATCTTGTTTGTGTATGATCAAAATATGGACGATTTAGCAGCACTATGGGTTTTTCATCGGCAGCTGGTATACCGCGGCTGGCCAGTGTTGACTGCTGATCAGTTCATGGAACAAGATCGCGGCATATGGGCAGCGCAGGGGATTACGGATATTTATTTTGTTGATGTGATTAATGATATGGTGCTTCAACGACCGCTTGATGAGCGTACAACCGCGGCTGATCTACTTGCCGAGGAACTAAATGATATTGAGCCGACTATTATAAAACGGCCTGACGGCCGTGCGGTGTTCGCAGTGTATACTATTTCATTTTAAATCCAAGTAAATCTTTTTCGTTTTACTTACCATTCTCTCTAGTGAGAATTCCTCACTGAGCGTAGCTTCTATTTTTACTGGGGTCGTTAGTGCTTGAGTAATTGCCTGCGCGAGTAGGTCAGCTCGTTTTGGTGGCACTAATGCAATACCGTCAATCTCTGGTATACCACCAACATTAGTAGCTACGACTGGCACCTGGGCTTGCAGTGCCTCTAAGATAACATACGGCAAACCTTCTTTCACTGATGACAAGGTGAACACATCAAAAGCTTTCAGGTAACGTTGTGCGTCGTCAATTGTCCCTAAGAGTATAACTTTATTTTCAAGTTTTAAGTCTCTAATTTGAGATTCAAGGTCTTGTCGCAGTGCACCGTCGCCAATCATTGCAAACAACAGTGTCGGATCTTGTTTGATCAGTAGTGCTGCGGCCGCAATAAAAAATGGTAAGCCTTTAGTTGGGTAGAAGTTTGCGATAGTACCAATAATTTTTTTATCAAGTGGCAGCTGGAGCTTCTCTCGAGCCTCTTTTTTTTCTAAGTAATCAATTTGTTTTATTCCTATATGAATAGTGACGAACTTTTGGGGGGGAGCAATAGTATTTTTAACGCCAGTTTTTTTGTCAAATTCTGAGACAGTAATGAGAGTATCTTTGTATCGGCTAGAAAATTTTTCGGCGAATAGGTACAGCTTTTTTTTGAGTGCTGACATTGGTTCGTTAAATACGAAACCATGCACGGTGTAGATAACTTTTTTTACACCAGCATGTCGTGCGGCGATCGCACCGATCACCCCGGCCTTACTACTGTTTAGGTGAACAATGTCCGGCTTCACCGTTTGGCATAATTTTTTGATTTCAAAGTATGCGTGTAGATCAGTGAATAGCTTGATTTTTCTGACCAGGTGGGGAATTAGATGGGTTTTGATGCCAACTGTGGATAACTTTTTAATCAGCGGACCATGATCTCCAGTGGCCACTTCTACCTCAAAATTATCTTTTTGCAGTTCTGTTGCTAAATCAAAAATGTAGCGCTGTGCGCCACCCCATTCTGATTGAGTGATGATGTATAAAATTTTGCTTTGTTGAGCCATTATTAAGTTTAAAATCAAGTGATTTTTTTCTTGACTTT
>JAHFHR010000052.1 GCA_023246815.1 bacterium
TCAGCTCATTAGAAATTCTATTACTTAATAATTCATTCTCAGAATTTTACGACCAAATTAAATACACCGAGGATATCCATGCCGACTTGAAACAAAATGTTGACGCATTAAAAGTTACCAAGCAGGATCTGGAAACTCAGCGTGGCAATCTTGAACAAAAGTTGGTTGTTGAAAAAGAGCTCAAAAATACGCTCCAGGAACAACGAGATGCGCTGGAAGAAAAAACAATTGCTCAAGAATTACTACTGGTTCAAAACAAATTGACGGAACGACAGTACAAGAACTATGCATACCAGCTACAATTAGAACAGCAACAGGCGAATGCCGATATCTCTGATCTACAACAAAATATCGCTAAAATCCTTGAAGATCGTGAAAAAGCCGAGCGTTTTGAAGACTTTGGACCAGCACAATTGGCCTGGCCGGTGAGCCCGCTGCGGGGCATTAGTGCTTTTTTCCATGACCCGGGCTACCCATTTCGTTACCTCTTTGAACACCCAGCTATTGATATCAGGGCAGCACAGGGAACATCAATTCGCGCGCCAGAAGACGGCTTCGTCGCTCGAGTAAAATTCAACGGCAACACGAGTTACGGCTACGTCATGCTCATCCATAACAACGAACTATCAACGGTGTTTGGCCACATTAGCCAACCGTTAGTCCAAGAAGAAGAATTTGTTAGTCAGGGTCAAATTATTGCCTTGTCTGGGGGTACTCCCAAAACTCATGGTGCCGGTAATCTGAGCACTGGCGCTCACTTACATTTTGAAGTTCGTCTTAATGGCATCCCCGTAAATCCGCTTGAATACTTGCCACCGTTTTAATATTGCCACAGGTTCGTAAAGTGCAACCTTTCAATAAATGTCGCATTATAGGGTATAACTAGGGACGCTTTTTATTACTAAATAAAAAATATGAAAAAAATTATTTTTTCTTTACTTATTGCCAGCCTGGTACTGGGTATCAGTGCCAGCAGCATTGCGCCAACATTTGCTCAAGAAGATCTTACGGGAAAAATCGTTAAGCTGGAAAGCAATTCAACGCTGTACTACATCAGCGCTGATGGCAAACGATACGTTTTCCCTAATGAAAAAACCTATAAAAGCTGGTTTACAGACTTCGCTGATGTCCAGGTTGTTACTGCTGAGGATTTAGCGCCGTATCCGCTTACCGGGAATGTTCAGTATCGACCGGGGGTACTTTTGATCAAAATTCAAACTGACCCTAAAGTTTACGCTATTAGCAAAAATGGAATACTACGCTGGGTAACATCCGAAGGTATTGCCAAAAAATTATATGGTGAGCACTGGAGTGAATTTGTTGATGACATCTCCGTAGCCTTTTTCACAAACTATACGCTTGGTAACAACATTACGAATGAAGATGACTTTGACCCTAACACCGAGATTAACAGTAGTCTAACCATTGAAGAAAACAGGGGATTAATCCTCCAAGCGCTTATTGCCAAGGCAAAGCAGGCAAAAACAAAACGCTGCCATGGAGCCCAGAGAAACATTTGTGAATTAGTGTACCGACTCACCAATAATAACAATAACGACGATACTAATGATAATGATCGATTATTAAATAATATAAGTGTTCGTATCTGTCATTTCCCTCCGGGGAATCCCGCCGCATCATCAACGATTACTGTTGGCTTCCCAGCACTCAAGGCTCACATCAAACACGGGGACACGATCGGAGCATGTGAAGGCGATGACGACGATGATAATACCATTGGATTAACGATCACCGCGGTGAATGCGAATCCAGCAACATCAACAGCTCAGATCAGTTGGAGCACCAATAAATCAAGCTCCAGTAAGGTAACATTTGCAACCAAATCGTTGAGTACTGCAACGACGACCAGTATGGTATCAACCACCACCGCAACAATCAGCCACTCACTGACGCTCACTGGGCTAACACCAAGTACAACCTACTACTACCGCGTTGAATCAACGAAGGGCACTGATACGGCAACCAGCACTGAAAAAACCTTCACTACAGACTCATTACCAGACACAGCGCCACCGATAATTTCAAGTACTACCGCCACTCCTAGCTCAGCCCAAGCGGTCATCACCTGGACAACTAATGAGGCAAGTACGAGTAACGTCAGATATGCGACCGATCCGATTATTACTGCCTCATCTATTGAGTCCATAACGAATAACACTTTGGTAACTAATCATCAATTAACGCTGACCGGACTAACGGCGAGTACTACGTATCACTTCATCGTAAAATCAATTGATGGGGCAGGGAACACAGCCACCAGTACTGATCAAACATTTAGTACATTGTAACAAGCTACAACGCTACGAGTTAAAGGGAAAAGACCTGGAGAAATCCAAGGTCTTTTCGTGTCTTACGAAGGAAGGGTGATAGTCGCTTGATCAAATGCCAGCAGGGCAAAGTCAAGGGTTTTGACGATCAAGGCGACTAATGGCACCGCAATCTCCGGTAGGAGCAGCTGTGTAACCAGGATGGCCACAACTAATGTTAACCCCACACGGGCTGCGTAAAGCATACCGTTGACCATTAAGTCATTAACGAGGGGAGGCGTAACGCCAGGCGACCAAATCCTGAAGTTGCCCCACCATGAATAACGACAAATGATTACCATCACTCAAGGTGGGGAAACGTGTGTGATTTGTAAAGAACAGTTCACAAAGAGCTCTGAAATAAAGCCAACCCAAGTGTTTCAATGCTTCTAAAGGAAGACGTGGGGAAGGGTGAAGTGTTACACTATACGACCAAATTGATAATATACAAGAGTCGCACAATATACCTTATGCGACACTAAATAGTTTTAGTTATCCACAATAGAGGCCTTAATAAATGATTATTTAATAACCCCAGCTAAACCCTTCTGTAATCTGAGCCAGAAAGATACCAAGACGGTAAGACACGGGACAATGCCAGACAATCAGCTCTAGACATGAGTGGACATCCATCGCTTCACTCAGAATGACACCACGATGTCATTCTGAGGCCGAAGGCCGAAGAATCTCTAGGACTAACTCCTTGCTTCTTAATTTAAAATGACCCTTGGTCATTGGGTCATTAATACACTTATTAGATATTGGTTTTTACTACCATTGCCCACTCCTCTCTTCCCACGATACCCCTGACTCTATATTGTGCGACACTAATTATTTATAGAACACCCTTTCCCCAAAACGAAGATCAATGTACTGAAGATTACGCTGATCATGAATTTTTTGTTGTAGCAATGCTTGTAGCGTCTGCACCTGAAGAGCTGGTTGGTCATCAACCCGAAAATAAACCGCAAAACCATCTTTAGTGATCATTGCCACTTCTGGCAAGTAAGGTCGCTCAACGGTAAAATGAGAAACATCAATGGTAGTCTGCTGTTGTAACGCCTCTGATAAGCCAATCATAAAATGAACTAACTGATCAGAGGTCGCGGAGCTGCCAATCTGTACGTCGCTACCGCTCTGATCATAAATTAAAGGGTAGTTGCCCGATGTTAATTCCGGACGAATAATGTCTGTACCATCAGTGACTGACTGAATCACTAAATCATTGGGATCCAGTTTATCAATAGCAATACCGTCTTGATCAAGATACCATTGATCATTACCAATTGCCCACACCACGCCTGACGTTTTCTCAAAAATCGTAACGGTGATGCTGTGCAAACCGGTTCGCTTGATATTCACTGAGTCAATCAAAAAAATGTCCTCTAACTGCTGAGCCACGGCATCAGCTTTAAAAAACAAGATATTTTTTTGAGAAAAAAGTAAAAATCGACGGTGAGCCAACTGATTATTGACTATGCTATGGACGGTCTCCTCCCCTACCCGTTGGTTCCCTTCAACCTGTACGCGGGTAATACTAAACACGTTACTGTATCCAAAAAAATAGACCCCACCAATAAAAAGTAGACTCATGATCAGTATGTAGAGTTTAGCCCAAGTTGATCGAGCTGCGCTACCCTTTTTTTGAAAGAAAGGGTTTTTGAACTTCTTTTTTTGAAAATCTTTTTTAGGAAACCTTTTCATTATTCTTTATACCAATTCTTTTTTGGCTGATAGGTCGTCTGTAGCTCATTTTTCTCTCGATGATATTCAATGGCCAGTTCAATTAATCGATCAAGGAGCTGTGCGTATGGCAGACCTGAGGCGGCCCACAGCTTTGGGTACATTGAAATTTTGGTAAATCCGGGCATGGTGTTTGCCTCATTGATATAGACCGCATTGTTAGCACGGGCAACAAGAAAATCAATGCGAGCCAATCCGCGTAAATTTAAAGTTTTGAATGCGTCAAGAGCCAATTGTTGAATCTGTGTAACTACGTCAGGAGGCAAGTTCGCTGGAATCTCTTCGCGTGATTTTCCGTCAACATACTTGGCGTCGTAGTCATAAAACTCATTGGATGAGATTATTTCGCCTGGCACTGATACTATGGGTTCATCATTGCCCAACACTGACACTTCAATTTCACGCGCATCAATAATCCCTTGCTCTACTAAAATTTTATGGTCGTATCGAGCCGCTTCTGTAATGCCAGCAAGTAACTCGTCTTGATTCTTGCACTTATTGATAGCTACACTAGAGCCAAGGTTTGCCGGTTTAGTAAACATGGGGTACTGCAATTCAGCCTCAATCTTCTTAACCACTGCCGCGCGATCACGCTGATACTCTTTTGATGAAAACCAGACATAGGGTCCGACGGGAAATTTAGATTGTGAAAAGATTTGCTTTTGTACGACTTTATCCATGGCCACGGCCGAACCAAGTACGCCACTACCAACGTACGTGATGTTAGCTAGCTCAAGCATGCCCTGAAGCGTGCCGTCTTCCCCATAGGTACCGTGCAGCACTGGAAAGATCACATCAAGCTGCTGAACAGAGTTTGGGCCGGAGATTGGCTCAAGACTGTGCGTTTTTACTTTGATAATGGTATGTTCCGTTGGATCAGCTGGCAGCAGCGACTTGAATGGTAATTGCTGAGTCCCCTCCTTTAACAATGAGAGTGCTTCTTTGCCAGCAATCCACTGGCCGGTTTTGGTAATACCAATAGGCACTACTTCGTATTTTTCGCGATCAAGGTTATCCATTACCGATTGACCGGAAACAATGGACACCTCGTGCTCGCCTGACCGGCCACCGAACATCACACCAACGCTGATTTTTTTCTTATCTTTAGACATTATGTTGTATAGACTCGTTGTAGTAGCGGGTTAATTCTAGTTACTACTTCATAATTAATGGTTCCGATTTTTTCAGCCATTTCTTCTGCTGGATTATCTTTACCTAATAACACCACCTCATCATCCAAATTAACCTGTGATAGACGAGACACGTCAACCATACTCAAATTCATGCACACTCTACC
>JAHFHR010000053.1 GCA_023246815.1 bacterium
TTATACCTTTTTCACAACGAACAAAATCAAAAATAGGAGAAAGAAATGCTTCATTCCATACTGCAAGTATGGGGAGGAGCGTTCTACCTCCTCCAAAAAATATTCCTTTCAGCCGCCGAACGCAGCGGACAGCAATGGCAGCGGCGCTGGCGCATCTGGTCGTGGATAGTATATCTGATTGGTTTGCCAGCCTGGGTAGCGATATTTGCTTCCCCGGACAATCGCAATTGGATTGCCGCGGCTGTAGAAACCGCTGGTGCACCGTCAATGCTAGTCGGGCTAATCATTGCTCTGCGCGGCCACGGTCACCAACCACGATGGCTAGATCATCTCGCCAAAGTGATGATCGTTATCGGACTGGGATTCAGTCTGTACGACTTTGGTGGGATCACCACCATCAACCAAGTATGTGAGTTAGCGCTCGCAGCCGGATTTCTGGGTGGCACGTACCTACTAGCTATCCAGCGACCAGCTGGGTATTTGTGGTTCATGCTGATGAACGCGGCCAACGCAGTTCTGATGCTCCGCCAGGATTACTTCTGGCTGACCATCCAGCAGCTAGCGTCACTGGCGTTCATTATCGACGCCTACCGCGTCCAAAGAAAAAAAATAGTCGCTCAGTAGCTTTTCAGCCAACGGCGACTTTTATTATTCAAAAAATTACTTGGTGTACTGCTGAATTATTTCTTTGAATAGCGTGACTTCTCGAGCAACACCTTGATGCAGCGGCTGTGGTAAATTGTCTAAGATAAACCAGCCAATTTCTGCAATACTTTGGGGTTCGTTATTTTTCACCTGGTTGCGATCAACCCTGACAATGTGGGTTAAAATTACCCAATGGGTTTGTTGACCAGCAACTGTTGCGCTCCAGTCAGTCGGCGGTAGCACTTCATCAATTGAAATAATGTCACAACCGTACTCTTCTTTGATTTCACGAGCGAGTCCTTGGACAATAGTTTCACCGAACTCCAACTTTCCTCCGCCCCAATCCCACGCACCGTGTTCATCTCGGGTCTGCTGGCTACGCTTGTGAAATAAAAAATTTCCTTGCCCATCATGGCATAGAAATCCAACGCTGATGCCAGTGTAGTCAATGCCAGCCAGCATACCTTAACTCTTGTTACGCCAATCTTTAAACAACCGAAAACCTTTCTGCCGTTTAGACACCATTTTACCTTTGTACTTTTTGATTTCTTGTTGCAGCTCATCTTTAACTTGCACCACGGCCGCTTGGACATCAATGCCGGTGGCTTCGGCTCGAGCGCTGTGCCCCGGCATATGGAAATCAACGGTCACTTGAAAAACATTGCCATGCTCGTGATGGCCACTGACTTTGCCGACATTGACCCAGACGGTAATCTCAGAAGTTGGATGCTGAATGAATTTTTCCAATTCACTAATTTTTTCGTTGACATAGCGCTTTAAGTCGTCAGTTAATTCAACACCAGTGGCTTGCAAATGAATGTTCATAGGACTTAATTTATTTCATTAACTTTAAATTAAAATTTTTATCCAGCTGACGGTTAATTACTCCAGTAACTGCCTGTAGTACTACTTCACAAGTGACTGAGACCACTAAGGTGCTGACGTGACCAGCTGATGGTGTCATGTGATCATCAGAAAAAACTCCGTGGCAATGAAGCATGACCTCGTTGTTAATGACTGCGATATTTCCACTCAAACTTACAATTTCCACATTATGTAGTTCTACGCCAGGTCGCTGATAGTCTTTTTGCTCATTGCTGTAGTACAATAGTTGAACTCGGTTGGCCGCACCAATGCCGCTAAACCAACCGGCGGTAATACCACTCTGGGAACAAAATTCTTTAAGACCCAAGAGCACGTCTTCGTCCTTATCAAACCTTAAAATATAATTATTCTGGTCACGCAGAACTTGTTTCATAGCTTAACTAGTATATCAAAAAATCGCCAGCGTGGCGACTTTTTCTAATTACTCCAGGCCCATACTTGCCAGCTTTGAAAAACGTAGAGAATTTTAGAAAATAACGCGACCAGGCGAACCATGTTCGAGTTAATGTCAGTCAATTGGAGTTGGTGAGCCTAGCGTTATTTTCGTTAAAAAATTCTCACAGTTTTTCAGTGCTGGCGATTTTTACGCCACTTTTTATAAAAAAGTGGCAAAGAAAAAATATCAATAAGCTCTAGCGATTGTACTTACTATCGCTCGCTTCGCGCTCAAGACGAAACTTACGGTGTCACTTATTTCGATGCAGGGGAACTTTAATTCGTTCGGGACGAATACAACTCGGATCAGCAATGATGTTCTGACATTCCTCAGAACATGTTCCACTGAAAGCGGCGTGGCAAGCATCGCAGGCAATAAACAATTTATTACACACCGCGTTACGACAATTGCGGTAGATGTCATTAGTCGTGCGACAGTGGCTGCACTGGCCAATAATTACCGCTTGAGCCGTGGTATTCACTGGAATAGCAATACGATCATCAAAGACAAAGCACTTGCCTTCAAAAAATCCGTCGTTGCCATATGTTTGGGCATATTTGATAATGCCACCGTCGAGTTGATAGACATTTTCTGGTTTAAACCCAGCCGCAAACAACTGCGGCGTGGCTAGTTCGCAGCGAATGCCGCCGGTACAAAAAGTGACGACTTTTTTATCTTGATATTGCTTATAAAATTCTAAGTTTTCTTTCAAATCGCGAAAGTACTTCATTGGCGGTCGGACTGAATTTTTAAACCGGCCAATGTCCCATTCGTAATCATTACGCATGTCAAGCACTACCATATCTTCCTTGTTTAAAAACCACTGATGGAAGGTGTCAATGCTAATATGCCTCGCGCGGTTGGTCATATCATACTGACCCAGGGCGCCAGTAGCTACGGTTTCCGGTCGAGCGCGAACGCGCAGCTTGGTAAATGGCACGCTTACAACGCCGTCAAATTTAAAATCAATGTCAGAGATTTCGGCGTGAGTATTACAATAGGCAACGTATTGGGCAATATCTTCGGACCGGCCACCAAGCGTGCCATTGATACCATCTTTGGAAATCAAAATCCGTCCTTTCAAATTAAGACTTTGACACAATTTTAACTGGACTGCTTCCTCGGCTTGAGGATTAGCAATCGAACAAATTTTATAATACAAAATTGCTTGATACATAGCTATATTAATACAACATTTTAGTGATTGAGTCAATTGACTAACGTAATAAAATATGATAAATCTTAAAAGCATCAGTTCTTAAACAACATAACAAAAACTGGACTCAGCCAGAGTCCACGGGAGGCACTATGTCAGACTACACAATACTGGAAAGAAATGCCTACACTGGCCGCGGAATGGTTCTGGGAGTTGAGCCGAACGGCGAGTACGCAATCCAGCACTACTGGATTGGCGGTCGCAGCGATTTGAGTAAGAACCGAGTGATCACTTTGGATCAAGACACTTCCGGAAAACCAATGATCAAAACTGAGGTGGCGGATCCCTCAAAGCTCGAGCCTGGCACTGATACATCGCTCATCGAATACCCCGCCATGCGGGAACGGGAAGGGACCCATGAGCACATCGTCACCAATGGCCTTCACACCGACATTATCCTTAACCGCCTCGAAAGTGGGATACCTTTCAGAAATGTACTGATTGAGCTTTCATTCGAGCCAGATAAACCAAACTTTACGCCACGCATTATGGGCGTTCTCTATCAACTCCCACGTGGCTCGGTGAACGTTCAACTGGCATTGGTGAAAAAAGCTCAAGTCGGCACCTCCACCACGTCGCGAGAAATACACCATTTCGAATACGATGCAGTGAGACCGGGCTTTGGCTACTGTATCACCACGTACAGTGGTAACGGAAACCCCCTACCAGCATTCCAAGGGGAGCCGATCCTGCTCAGTATCGATGGAAGTACCTTCGATCAGCTGTGGCGCGGGTTAAATCAAGATACGCTGGTGGCAATGGTTGCCAAGCGAATTGACTTGAAAACCGGCGAGACGAAATTCGAAATCCGCAACAAATTGACAAAAGTCACCGCCTGATCCGCTCTTTACTCACTGCTGCTTAACAAACTAAGCAGCTTTTTTATTAAAAAAATAACCTCTACTAGCCTACAGTAGAGGCGCGTCGGTTTATTGGTCTGTTAGGCGCGGATCGCCCACGATCCCATGATCATGGCCGGACGCTCAGCCAGTGTCTGGTCCGAAGGATTATCCGCCAAGTGGGCGAAATCCCAGTATAGCCGCCATGAGCGCGGAAAGTACCGTAACCCCCCTTTTTGCTCCGTCAGATTGACAACCTGGCACTGACCCCCATCTCCTTGATCCATAGCCTTCCCCTCCTGTTTCTGCTTAGATTACTCTAAACAGTATCTGCCATTATTAAACCGATTGTGACATTGTGCCTCAAAACCGAAAAACAAACAAGGGTGACAAAAATAGCCACCCTTGACAAATTCAAAACATTTGTTCTAGATTTTACGGTTTTAGCAACTCTGGATATTTTTCTTTGAATTTTTCCAACTTTGGACTAATAATCACTTGACAATATGCCTGACTACTATTTCGAGCATAATAGTTCTTATGGTAATCCTCGGCGACATAAAACTCCGTCAACGGTTCCAGCGTGGTGACAATTTTTCCATGAAAATCGGCGGCATGCTCACTGATATACTGTTCAGCTTGTTGTTTTTGCTCGATACTAGCATACAGTACTGTTGAACGGTACTGCGGGCCGATATCATTACCCTGCTGGTTTAAAGTGGTGGGATTATGCGTGGCAAAAAATACTTCTAGTAACGCTTGATAAGAAATCTGAGTCGGATCAAAGTCAATTTTAATCACTTCAGCGTGGCCAGTGTTGCCGTTGCAGACTTGGTCATAGGTGGGGTTTGGCACGGCACCACCAGCGTAGCCAGGCAAAACCGATTCTACGCCCTTGAGCATAGTAAAAACAGCTTCCGTGCACCAAAAACAACCACCGCCAAAGACCGCCGTTTGTAATTGTTTATCCATGCTTATTTTTTCTTAGCTTGTTTTTGCTTGCGCACCGGTCGAGTGGCTCGGTTTCGGCCGCGGTTATCCATTCGTGAAGCAATCCGCGGTGAATTCATAGCAAAACGTTTGTTCATATAGCTTTAGTATAGCAGAAAGCAGAGATAAGATAAAACAAATAAGAAATAAAAAAGCCCGGGCTACAGTAGCTGGGCTCAAACGCAGTCAATACAGCGTGACGCGCTGATGGGGTTTATTCAGTTCTTCGGAAATTTTGGCAAGCCATACCACGAACTGATCTTGAATGTAATTTTGCCACATTTCTACACTTGGTACCCC
>JAHFHR010000054.1 GCA_023246815.1 bacterium
CTGCCAAGCTGTAATGCGCTGATTATTTTTGTAGTGCTCAACCACTACCCGTACAAAATCAAACTGTTCATTTTCAACTACGGGTGCAGCTAGATTGCCGATCCAGATTGGGTCATGACACTCAGGCCAGCGCGGTGCGCGGCGGCCAAGTACTAATATAACATCAACGTTTCGACTGGCAGCTTGCTCAATTTGCCAATCAAGTTCGGAAAAATCAAACTGATCGCGAGTCCTCTCAATCTCATCCCAATACGCGATCAGCCGCACATGATCAACCTGCAGGTCATCAAGAATAGCAAGATACATTGCTTGCCAGTCAGTCTGCAATTCAAGTGCGTATTTCTTACTAAACGTCACACCATACTGTGGCGCCTCCTGCCGAGTAAAATCAAGATTGAAAGCCGTAATCACGCCAGTGAGCGCAATAACAATAACTAAGAACCAAGCCAGATAGCGTTTTGACTCTCCAGTGAGCATGTTCATAGTGTCAGTATAGCAAATTACATTGACAAAAGCATAGATACGTTGTATCGTATCAATTACATATCCTGCGAGAACAAGATATTTTTTAAATTCCGCGGGATAATGAAGCAAGAAAAAAGAAGGGGGGTGAGAACATTGCTCGGTATCAATATTGGTACAGGAATACCTGCTCCAGACAGGGGTAATCCCAAAAACCAACCCCGATTTCCGACAATCATAAGATGCCCGGGATCGAGGCGAAGACCCAGACTCCCTGTTGGCGACCAGATGCCGACCCCGGAGTATGAAGAGGAAGAATATGAGGAAGAATCAGAAGAAGGGGTGTCGCTTTCTTAAGGACATCCGTAATGGTTACTAAAGGGCCGATATCGTCGAAGATGATGAGATTGGCCCTATTTTTTTAACTAAAAAAACAGCTTCAATAGCTGTATTTTTTTTGAGATACTGAAACAAATTCAGCTTACTTAATCGCCAAGATACTACGCTTGTACGATTCAAGATTCTCAAGCGCAATACCCGTGCCTTTGGCCACGCAAAACAGGGCCTCATCAGCAACGTAGGCAGGGACGCCAGTCACCTGAGTTACTAACTGATCAATGTTACGCAGCAAACTTGAGCCGCCGGACATGATGATACCCTTATCCATGACGTCAGCCGACAGTTCTGGTGGCGTTTTATGCAGTACGTCTTTAACCGCCTGAATAATGCCTTCCAGCTCAATCTGAATAGCATCAGTAATGTCGTCCGAGGTAACACTGACAGTTTTTGGCAAACCGGTTACTACGTCGCGACCACGAATATCCTGAATCAGCCGCTCTTCCATGTACATTGCTGAACCAATATCAATTTTAATGCGCTCGGCGGTGCGCTCCCCGATCGCCAGGTTGTACTTGCGCCGAATAAACTCCGTAATGGCCGCATCAAAACGGTTACCGCCGATGCGCACAGACGTTGACGCCACAATACCACCCAAAGAAATAACCGCCATTTCCGAGGTGCCGCCGCCGATGTCAATAATCATGTGCCCTGACGGTGAACCAATCGGAATGCCCGCGCCAATCGCGGCAACAATTGGTTCTTTGATGATATACGCCGCTTTGGCACCGGCTGCAATAGTTGCATCAATGACCGCGCGACGTTCAGTTGAGGTAATACCAGCCGGCACCGCCACCATCACTTCCGGCCGAAACAGTCGCACGCCACCCAACGCTTTGTTAACAAAATAACGCAGCATCGCTGCGGTTGTTTTATAATCAGCAATCACACCGTCTTTCATGGGGCGAACGGCGATAATAGTATCAGGCGTACGACCAAGCATTTCTTTGGCCTCAGCACCAACGGCTAAAATCTTTTTATCAATCATTGATACCGCCACTACTGATGGTTCATTGATGACAATTCCCCGCTTCGGTACAAACACCAGCGAGTTCATAGTACCAAGATCAATACCAATTTTTTTGATTAACATAATGCAGTAGCTTTTATAGCCACTTTAGTATACTGGAAAGTACCACTACTGTCCAGCAGTATTTTGAACACTAATGTTGTACAGGTAAGGTGATGCCACGGTACTTCGCAAAGTATTTGATGCCCGACACAATGTGGACCCGTCCGCCTTTAGTAAAAATGCCGAGCACACCGCTGCGCTGCGCCGATAGACGTTGATGGTAGTGGACCAATTCAACGTCGGTAACGTAAGTAATACGAAAACCTTTTTCCCAAAACCGTCGACACAGATCAAGATCTTCAAAATACATAAAAAATCGTTCGTCAAACATCCCCGCTTGATCAAGCATTGATTTACGAATAACGAGACACGCACCAAAGAGCCAATCTACGTCAACCGTGTGCTGGTGATCAAAGTCGCGCATCAGGTAGTGGTCAATCGATTTTTTGGCAGAAACTAAATTACCAAACAACGTACGACGATATAGCGGCGTCAGTAAGTTAGGAAACCGTCGACACGAGTACTGGACACTGCCATCCGGATTGATCAAACGCGGACTGATAATACCCACATCGTGATGTTGTTCCATGAAATTGTACATCTGCTCAAGCGCGTCCGGCACAATCGCAATGTCCGGATTCATCACCACGACATATTTCCCATGTGACTGTTGCATGCCGAGGTTATTTCCTACTGCAAAACCGCCGTTGGACGGTGCTTGAATGGTACGAATGGAGGGTATTTTAAGGCCTTTGGGGATGGGTAATGATGATTGGGTATCTGCAGAAGTGGTCTGGATAAACAACGCTTGCACCATCTCAAGCACACCATCGCCAGAGTTATTATCAACGACAACAATCTCGTAGTCCAGTTGCGGCTGTGCCGCCACAATGCCCTTGATGCATTGTTTCACCAGACCCTTCATTTTGTAGTTAAGGATGACGATTGATAAATCCATAGTTTACCTCATACAATCCACTTGCGCATTTCAACTGTCGTACGCTTTCGGTGCGCCATAATCACCGAACGTTTCAAAAACATTTTTGGCAAAAGTCTAAAAAATGAACCGATACTCTTCCACTGGAACCGTTCAAACAACAACGCGTACCCCAGTATTTTTAATTCCCAGAGTATCAACCACGGTAATGCCACCAGTACATTAGCAAGTTGGTCGTTTTTGATCAACGTCAAGTGGTGGTTACGAAATGACAGTGAACGTAACAATTTTGACACTGCCTTACGGTGACGCGCTACCTGTCGCGGCTCACTGCCAGTCAGTCCATAGCCGCGGTGATGGTAACATACTGCCTGTGGCGTGTACCAGGCAGTAAAGCCGTAGAGCTGCAAGCGCCAAGCTAAATCAACATCTTCTTTGTAGGCAAAAAAATCTTCATCAAAGTATTCATTTTTAACCACTACTTCATTAAGTAAAGTTCTGCGATACAACACGCACGCACCAGATATCCCAAAAACTTCAACCGCTCGATCATATTGTTTTTGATCTTTTTCATTTTCACCACGGTTCATGGCACGACGAGATTTATACAGTACCAAACCTGCCGTATCAATAATTTCTGACTTCACTGACTCGCGTAGTCCTGATTCATCATCGTGATCAATCGCTTGGGTGCCTAGCTTGAGCACCTTCCCGCCAAAACTGGCAGCCTCCGGATGACTATCGGCACAGGCAACCAGCTGTTCCAAAAAATCTGGCTCCAATACCACATCCGGATTCATTACTAATACATATTCAGATTTTGATAACTTGATCCCCTGATTATTCGCTTTAGAAAAACCAAGATTACGAAAATTCTCAAGTACTGCGACGGTTGGATATTCTGAGCGCACCAACTTTACCGTGCCATCACCCGAACCATTGTCAATCACCATCACTGAAAAATCCGTAAACGTCTGTTGAGCAAGGGCGTCTAAGCACTCAGCGATGTAACGCTTTGAGTTCCAAGTGACAATTTGAATGGAGACTTTTGTCATAATTACTTTTTTTCTGTTACCCAAAACCCCAGCCGCCATCGTCCCCCTAACATTAGTCGCGTTTGAGCATCGGTGGCCGGCAATGACCCAAATAGAATCAACGTTACTGGTACAATCACCCACTGCAGCAGCATCACGAGGCGATGCCGGGCAGTCATGTGTATCGGCCTGGCAGGTAGCATCACTGTATATAATACCGCGATTACCACCATGGACACCATCGCCAACGTCATCAGACTGGATAAAATGTTGGGCGCGTTCTGAAATAGCACAGTACCTCGCTCAGTAGCTGGTGCCAGCAGTAGGGGCAGGTACCCACCCAAGGTGATAATCATCGGTGCGGTTGCCCATGAATACACACCTTCAGTTTGATTCCAAAGATAATATATTTTTTTTAAAAATGGTACGCTATGACCCTGACCGCTTTTAAACCAAAACTGCTTTACCATCCAGGGAAAATGCTCCACCCCCCAGGCCCAACGCCGCATCTGCTTGTACTGATTCTTTAAACTGCGCCAAAACTTACCGATGTCCACGGTGTTCATGTACACGGGAATATAAAGCGGCACCGTCTCATAGTCACCATGATAACGAACGAGGCACTGCAAAAAAATGCGCGAGTCTTCGGTAACAATAGTTTTATCCCAAAAATCAACATCCACCAGCGCCCGAAAGCTCATGCTATGTGAAGAAAATGTAAACAATCGTTCCGGTCGCGATAAATCGGTAAACAACCAAAAGGTGGTGGAGCTGGCCACCACTCGCACAATTGGGTTTGATTCCCAGACATTATTGTTGTATACCGCGATCGGTTGATAACTGGCGCGCGTCGGATTGGAGTGTGTCAGGTACTTGTAAGTCAAACAGGCAAAATACTGTGGATGCACATACGTATCAATGTCAAAGTTAGACACAATCACCTTGTCATAATCCAACCCCAGTTCATCAATTAATTTTTGTGCCTGACGAGCGGCATAGTTGGTATTTGAACCCTTGCCGGGCAGTTCCCCCGGAATCCCCTTCGGATGGATGGTAATCATCAATTTAAAAAACTTATCCTCGTATTTTAGCCGCAACTGTTCGGCAATGTACAAAAAATTATCTTTATCTCGTTCTTCACCGGCTAAGACCACGATAAACTTTTTTGGATCATAGTGTGAGTTAAGCAACGCTTCAAATGGTTTCTCTACTACCGTAATTGGCTCCTGATACGTCGGCAAAAAAATTAAATGATGGTAGTCTTGATATTTTTTCTCAAGCTGTTGGACTTTGCTAAACCAGTCAATCACCACAT